>WGBS01000175.1 GCA_015494165.1 Gammaproteobacteria bacterium
ATCGCCATCGCCTCCACCCCGTCGATCGAGGCCGTCACCGTCACCGGCACCACCGCACCGTTCTCGGCGATGTCCGGCGCCTTGACCTTCACCTTGCCCGAGGCCTCCGTCAGGTCCGTCCCCACCACCGCCTTCAGCGCATCCTGCACCGTCTTCGCCTCGAAGGCCGACTTCGGCCACGCCGCCAGCACCCGCCGCGGCGCCAGCAGGCCCGCGCCCACCGCGACACCCACGGCACCCACCGCCAGCGTGCCCTTCAGAAAGGTCCTGCGTGCGACTGTCATGTGCGCTCCTCCTTCTCCGTCGCGTTCGCTTGCCCTCACGGCCCGCGAGCCTCCCGGCCCTCCGGTCCGTGCCTGCCATTCCCCTTACAAGGGGCGTGCCACGGCGTCTCCTACGATCAAACAGGCACTTAGCCTTCAGGCCCTCCGTTGCGTCGTGCAATCTGCAATGCCGGGATTGCAATTCGGAATGCCCGCGTCACCGACCGGACCCCGGGGACGTTCTGATGGCCGCCGTCCGGTCGCCACCCAACCGGCCCGAGAGCACCTCCACCAGCCTGCTCGACCAGGCCGGCTTCCACCCGGCGCCGGCCGCATACTGCGGCGCCCACCACCACCACAGCTCGCGGATTTCCGCCAGCGTGCTGCTCCAGCGCATCCCCCAGCCCTTGTTGTGCAGCTCGGGGCAGCTGAAGCAGCCGTCCACGCAACACAAAGCGCCCGAGAACTCGCTGTACCAGTGGAAGGCGGCCACGGTGCCGTCACGGTGCCCCAGCAGCAGGGCGTACCGGCCGTGCGCGCATCCGCCCCATCTCCGCACCCTCACGCCGAGGCCCTCCGGCACCGGCGGCTCGACGAAGAAGACCAACGGCCGCTCCATGGCGGGCTCGGCCAAAGCCAGCCACGCCAGATCCCCCGAATCGTGCGAGACGCCGCTACCCGAAGGATGGGAGATCCGGAGCGTGGCGGGACCGCCGGGAGACCCATGGCTGAACAGGATCCGCACGCCGAAGGCCACCTCGAACCGCGCCGTCTTCCGCTGGGGCGGCAGGTGGTGCCACTCGACGCCGCTGTCGAGCTCCTCCGGGGACGCCCTGCCGTGGGCCGGCGGCGCCCCGGCTCCGGCCGCAAGCAGCAGCCCGAGTGCCGCGAGCGCCGCCCACGCCGCCCTTCCCGCATGGCCGGCACGCATCATCGTGACGGCCCCGCTTCCCAACGGCCCCGGTATCACCCGCCGCAGCCGCCGGGCGTGGCCTTGACCAGGCGCTCGGCCACGTGGAAGCCGCCCGCGGTGCGCACCAGCGCGATGACCCGCGAGGTGCCGGCCAGCCGCACGCGGACGCCGACCTCGCCCTGCGCGCCGTCCTCGAGGCGCACGAGGGCGGCCAGCGGGCGCGGGTTGCGCTCGACGAGCACCGCCACCCACTCCACGTCCGGAAGGTCCGTCCGCACGACCACGCGGGCGGGCATCCGCGGCTGCAGGACCGCCGGCGCCTTGATCCGGACGGCCTCCGAAGGCTGCGGGAGCGCGCCGCCCGTCAGGGCCGCGAGCGCGGCGTCCAGGCTCCGCGCCCCGAAGGCCGCGCGGGGGTCCGCCGGCGCCGCCGGCACCGCGCGCGCCACCGGCGCCGCGGCGACGGCCAGCAGCAGCCCCAGCGCCGCCAGCACCGCACCGAAGGTCCTCGTCGCATCGCACGTGCTTCTCGTCATGGCTCGCTCCTCCCTTTCCGCCCGCCCGCGGCGGGCCCGAACGCCCGTGTCCCGCGCCAGGCACGCGGCGCGGGACGACCCGAGCGGAGCAAGCGGGATGCCAGCGTGGGTGTGTGCGTGCGCGCGGGCGCGCAAGGGCGCGTGCCGGCGGGGGGAATCGCGGGCAGGGAGGCGCTCCGGCGGTTCGCGCCACGAATCGCCCACGGGCGGCCGCCTTGCGGCATGCAACGCGACGCGCAACGCCTGCGTCGCAGCCTGCGACGCAGGCGCCGCCGGTCAGGAGCCCCCGCCGTAGCGCTGCAGGCGCCGCCAGAGGGTGGACTTGTTGATGCCGAGGGCGGCGGCGGCGCGCTCGCGGCTGCCGCCGAAGCGCTCGAGCACCTTGAGGATGTAGCGGCGCTCGAGCTCGGCGAGCGTAGGCAGGTCGGCGTCGATCGCCCCGCCCTCGTCCGGGGCGGGGCCGGGCGGCTCGGGCGCGGGCTCGAGCACCTCGAGGCGGAGCTCGGGGCCGTCGGCGAGGGCCACGTGGCGCTCGACCACGTTGCGCAGCTCGCGCACGTTGCCGGGCCAATGGTAGTCCATCAGGCGCCGCATGGACTCGGCGTCGAAGCCGCGCACCGTGCGGCCGTAGCGGCGCGCGAACTCCTCGACAAAGTGCTGCACCAGGAGCGGGATGTCCTCGCGGCGGTCGCGCAACGGCGGCAGCGTGATGCGCACGACGTTGAGGCGGTGGTAGAGATCGTGGCGGAAGCCGCCCTCGCGCACCATGGCCTCGAGGTCGCGGTGCGTGGCGGCGACGAAGCGCACGTCGACGCGGATGGGGCGCACACCGCCCACGCGGGTGATCTCGCCCTCCTGCACCACGCGCAGGAGCTTGGCCTGGAGCGCGGGCGAGATGTTGCCGATCTCGTCGAGAAAGACGGTGCCGCCCGAGGCGGCCTCGAGCAGGCCCTGGCGCGTGCGGTCGGCGCCGGTGAAGGCGCCCTTCTCGTGGCCGAAGAGCTCGGACTCGAGCAGCGTCTCGGTGAGCGCGCCGCAGTCGATGACCACGAAGGGGCGGTCGGACCAGGGCGCGCGCTCGTGGAGCGCGCGCGCGACGAGCTCCTTGCCCGTGCCGGACTCGCCCTGGATGAGCACGGGGCAGCGCACCTCGGCGACGCGCTCGATGAGCGCCTCGACACGGCGCATGGCCTCCGAGCGGCCCACCATGGCGCCCCGCCCGCGCTCTGCGCGGAGCTGGCGGCGCAGCAGGCGGTTCTCGCGCCGCAGGCGCGCGCGCTCGAGCGTGCGCGCCGCCACCACGAGCAGCTCCTCCATGTCGAAGGGCTTTTTGATGAAGTCGGCCGCACCGAGACGCAGCGCCTCGATGGCGTCGTCGAGGGTGGAATAGGCGGTGATGATGATGACGGGCACCTCGGGGTCGCGCTCGCGGATGCGCCGCACGAGCTCGATGCCGTCCATGCCCGGCATGCGGAGATCCGTGACCACGAGATCGGCCCCCTCGCGCGCGAAGGCCTCGAGGGCGGCGTGCGGGTCGGCGTGGACCTCGCAGGCGAACTCGGTGCCCTCGCAGAAGCGCCGCATGAGGGCGCCGGCCTTGGGGTCGTCGTCGACGAACAGCAGCCGTGTCCTTCCGCCCGTTGCGCTCATGGTTCCCCGGTCCTCCCTGCGTCGCTCCCGTCCCCGGTGTCGAGCGGAAGCACGATCCGTGCCTCCGCGCCGCCGCCCTCGCGGTTGCGCAGCACGATGCGCCCGCCGTGACGCCCGACGATGCCGTGCGCGATGGCGAGCCCGAGCCCCGTGCCCTCCCCCACGGGCTTGGTGGTGTAGAAGGGCTCGAAGGCGCGCTCGAGGGCTTCCGGCGCGAGGCCCGGACCCTCGTCGAGCACCCGCACCTCGAGGCGGCGGCCGGCGCCCTCCCCGGTGACCGCCGTCTCCACGCGCACGCGCCCGCCCTCCGGGCTCGCCTGCACGGCGTTGAGCAGCAGGTTGAGCAGGGCCTGCTGGAGCTGGCCGCGGTCGCCCACGACCTCGACCGCGGGCGCCGCCGCGAGCTCGATGCGCACGCCGCGGCGGCGCGCCTGCGCCGCGACCAGCCGCACGGTCTCCTCGAGCCACTCGCGCGCGTCGAAGGGCGCGCGCCGCGGCGGCGCGCGCCGCGCGAAGTCGAGCACGCCCTGGACGATGCGCGAGGCGCGCAGGGCCTCGTCGCGGATGGCGGCGAGGTCCGCGCGCGGGTCCTCGCCGCGCTCGAGACCCCGCTCGGCGAGCCGCACGAGCGAGAGGATGTTGCCGAGCGGGTTGTTGATCTCGTGGCCGATGCCGGCGGCGAGCCGCCCCAGGCTCGCGAGCCGGGCCTGGGCCTCGCTCTCGGCGCGCGCGCGGTCGCGCTCGGCCTCGGCGCGCGCCAGCGTCTCGGCCATGTCGTTGAAGGAACGCACCAGCGCGCGGATCTCGTCGGCGCCGCGCGCGGGCAGGCGCACCTCGCGCTCGCCCGCGGCGTAGCGCCGCAGCCCGCGGGCGAGCGCCGCGACGGGGCCCGCCACCTGGCGCGCGCCGAGCCGCCCGATGAGCAGCGCGAGCAGCAGCGCCACGAGGGCGAACAGCGGCACCGCGAGCCGGATGGGCGTGAAGGGCGCGGCGGCCGCGCCGGCGGGGACGTGGTAGGCGATAACCCAGGAGAGGAGCTGGTCCGGATAGGGCAGGTGCTCGAGGAAGTGCACCGTGCCGTCGGCCACGCGCACCGTGCCGTAGTTGGAGCCGCCCACCGCGGCGCGCAGCGCCGCCCCCCACGGGAAGGCCTCCTCGAGCGTGGCGGGCGCGCTCGCCACGGCGAAGCGCGCGCCCGCGTGGTCGGCGTAGAGCAGGCGCCCGTCGCGCGCCGGATGGTCCGGATCGAGCTCGGCCACCACCAGCGTGGCCCCGTGGGGACGCGGCACCAGGTCGAGGATGCGGTCCAGGGCCTCGCCGGTGAGCGTGACCGCAAGGTAACCCAGCACGCGCCCGCCGGCGCCGGTCAGCGGCACCACGGCGTCGAGCAGCACAATGCGTGCGCCGGCGGCCTCGGCCGCGGCGCTCGCCGGCAGGCGCAGGAAGCTCACCTCGCCCGGCGGCAGCCGCGCCAGCGCCTCGGCGAGGCGCTCCGGGTCCTCGGCCTCCTCGGCGAAGGGGAAGCCCTCGTAGCCGTCGAAGATGGGCTCGGTGCGCCGCCCGAGGCGCACGCGCACGAGCGCGTTGCCCTCGAGGTCGAGCACGCGCACCACGCGCAGGCCCGGCACCACCGCCTGGAAGGCCTCGAGGAAGGCGTTGACGCGGTCCTCGAGGGCGAAGAAGTCCGGGTGGATGTCGCCGCGCGCGGCGCGCTCGAGCACCGGCTCGAAGGCGCGCAGCGTGGGCGAGCGCGCCAGCGCCAGCACCAGCTCGCGCTCGAACAGCAGCCTCCGGTCGAGCTCCGCCGCCACCGCCCCGAGCGTCGAGGCGAGCTCGCGCTCGATGCCGCGCCGGTAGAGGAGCTCGCTGTAGGCGAGCGCGCCGAGGGCCAGCGCGGTGAGCGGCACCACCGAGGCCAGGGCCACCCACAGGAAGATGTTGGTGCGAAGACGCATAGGAACTCTGATCGATCCGCTACGCGGATCGATCAGCGCTAAAGTGCTTCGCGGCCATTTTGATTTTTCCCGTATCGCATGCACCTCCATGTGCATGGATCGTCCCGCGGCCGTCCCTGGCCGCGGGGAAGCCCTGAAAAAATCGAATTTTTCAGGGCTTCCGCATGGAGGCGCCGACGAGGGGCCGGTGAGGCATTATGGCACGCCGTGCCCGGGGCTATACTTGCGCGGGCCCCGACGGAGAGAGACCATGCGCCGCCCCCTGCGCCTGCTCCTCGCCCTCGCGCTCGCGCTCGCCGCCGCCGGCTGCGGGCAGAAGGGCGATCTCTACCTGCCGGACCGCGAGCCGCCCCCCGCCGAGGGGCGCTGAGCGATGGACCACTTCGTCCGCCGCGACGGCGTGCTGCACGCCGAGGGGGTGCCGCTCGAGCGCATCGCCGAGGCCTGCGGCACGCCCTGCTACGTCTACTCGCGCGCCACGCTCGAGCGCCACTTCCGCGCCTTCGACGAGGCCCTCGGCGGCCACCCGCACCTGGTGTGCTTCGCGGTCAAGGCGAACGGCAACCTCGCGGTGCTCGACGTGCTCGCGCGCCTCGGCGCGGGCTTCGACATCGTCTCCGGCGGCGAGCTCGCGCGGGTGCGCGCCGCCGGCGGCGACCCGGCCCGGGTGGTCTTCTCGGGCGTGGGCAAGACGGAAGGCGAGATCCGAGCCGCGCTGGAGGCCGGTATCCGCTGCCTGAACGTGGAGTCGCTGCCGGAGCTCGATCGCATCGAGGCCGTGGCGGCGGCGCTCGGCGTGCGCGCCCCCGTGGCCGTGCGCGTCAACCCCGACGTCGACCCCGGCACCCACCCCTACATCGCCACGGGCCTGCGCGAGAGCAAGTTCGGCCTCGACCCGGAGACGGCGCTGGCCGCCTACCGCCGGGCGGCCTCGAGCGCCCACCTCGACCCGTGCGGCATCGCCTGCCACATCGGCTCGCAGCTCACCGAGCTCGGACCCTTCGTGGACGCCGCCCGCCGGGTGCTCGCGCTCGCCGACCGGCTCGCGGACGAGGGCGTCGCGCTGCGGCACGCGGACTTCGGCGGCGGCCTCGGCATCCGCTACCGCGACGAGACGCCGCCGGCGCCGGCGGCGTCTCGTCGCGGTAGCGG
>WGBS01000176.1 GCA_015494165.1 Gammaproteobacteria bacterium
ACCTCGAGGGGCGCGGCGTCGAGGGGACGGGCGCCGGCCGCGGGCGCCGGCTCCAGGCCGCGCAGGGCCTCGAGCAGGGCCGCGTTCTGGCGGCGGATGTCCTCGCGGCGCGTGCGGTAGACCTCCGCCACCCAGCGCAGGAGCTCGCGGAAGGCGGGCAGGCCGTGGCGCGGCTCGGGCGGGAAGTAGGTGCCGGCGAAGAAGGGCACCAGGTCGTCCGGCGTCAGGAACACCGTCAGCGGCCAGCCGCCGGGACGGCCCGCGAGGAGCTGGTGCGCCGACTGGTAGATGCGGTCGAGGTCCGGACGCTCCTCACGGTCGACCTTGACGTTGACGAACAGCTCGTTCATGAGGCGCGCGGTCTCCGGGTCCTCGAAGGACTCGTGCGCCATCACGTGGCACCAGTGGCAGGCCGAGTAGCCGATGGAGAGCAGGATGGGCTTGTCCTCGGCGCGCGCGCACGCGAGCGCCTCCTCGCCCCACGGGTACCAGTCGACGGGGTTGTCGGCGTGCTGCAGGAGGTAGGGACTGGTCTCCTGCGCGAGTCGGTTCGCGCCGGGCACGGTGCTGTGGCTCCTCGGTGGTCTGGGACAGGGGCGGGCAATTCCGCAGTGGCGCGCTCAACTATACGCGAGCGCGCGCCGGAGGTCTTCCCCTGGCGGACTGGGGGCAAGGCGCGCGGGGGCGCCGCGCACCTTATAATGCGCTGCCATGCAGCTCTCCGTGGTGGTGCCGGTCCGCAACGAGGCGGACAACGTGGCCCCGCTGGTGGAGGAGATCCGGGATGCGCTCGAAGGCCGCTGCGACTACGAGGTCGTCTACGTCGACGACGGCAGCACCGACGACACCCTCGAGCGCCTGATCGGCCTCCAGCGCGGCTTCGCGCGCCTGCGCGTGCTGCGCCATGCGCGCTGCTGCGGCCAGAGCACCGCCATCCGCACGCCCGACACCGGCTGCGGGCTCAAGCTCTTCCCGCGCGAGCTGTTCCTGGAGCTGCCCTACTTCGACCACATGCACCGCTTCCTGCCGGCGCTGGTGCGGCGCGCCGGCGGCGAGGTGGTCTCGGTGGAGGTCAACCACCGCCCGCGCACGCGCGGGCGCTCCAAGTACGGCCTGCACAACCGCCTGTGGGCGAGCCTGGTGGACCTCGCGGGGGTGATGTGGCTGATGCGCCGCAGCCGGCTGCCGCAGGTCGAGGAGGTGAGGCCCGAGTGATGGACACCGATACCC
Organism: Gammaproteobacteria bacterium; assembly: GCA_015494165.1. Lineage (GTDB taxonomy): Bacteria > Pseudomonadota > Gammaproteobacteria > S144-34 > S144-34 > S144-34. The sequence continues at coordinate 1,231 of WGBS01000176.1, forward strand.
TCTGGCTGGTGGTCGGCTTCACCGGCCAGGCGCTGTTCTCCGCGCGCTTCCTGGTGCAGTGGATCTACTCCGAGCGGCACCGGCGCAGCGTCATCCCCGTCTATTTCTGGTACTTCAGCCTCGCAGGCGGGGCGACGCTGCTCGCCTACGCCATCCACCGCCTCGACCCGGTGTTCATCGCGGGGCAGGCGGGCGGGCTGCTGATCTACTCGCGCAACCTCTACTTCATCTGGCGCGAGCGCCGCGAGCGCGCCGCCCTGCGCGAATGAGCGCCACCCGCGCGTGGCGCCTGGGCTGGGCCGCCCTGTGGGCGGCGCTGCTCGCGGTGGCGCTGTGGACGCGCCCGCCGCTGCCGCTCGACGAGACGCGCTACCTCGCGGTCGCCTGGGAGATGTGGGCGCGCGGCGACTTCCTCGTGCCGCACCTCAACGGCGCGCCCTACAGCCACAAGCCGCCGCTGCTCTTCTGGCTCATGCACGCGGGCTGGGCGCTCGCGGGCGTGAACGCCTGGTGGCCGCGGCTGGTGCCGCCGCTCTTCGCGCTCGCGAGCCTGCTCCTCCTCCTGCGGCTCGCGCGCCCGCTGTGGCCGGAGCGTCCCGACGTGGGTCCCCGCGCGGCTTGGCTCGCGTCGGGCGCGCTCCTGTGGGCGGTCTACGCCACGCTCCTCATGTTCGACCCCCTCGTGGTCTTCTTCGCCACGCTCGGCGTGCTGGGCGCGGTGGAGGCCGCGCGCGGGCGCCGTGCGGGCTGGGGCGCCGTCGCCCTCGCCACGGGCCTCGGGCTGCTCGCCAAGGGGCCGGCGGTGCTGGCCTGGACCCTGCCGGCCGCGCTGCTCGCGCCCTGGTGGTCGGAGGGGGCGCGCCGGCGGCCGGGGCGCTGGTACGCCGCCCTGGCGGCGGCGCTCCTGGCGGGGACGGCGCTCGCGGCCGCCTGGGCCCTGCCCGCGGCCGCCGCGGGCGGCCCCGAGTACGCGCGCGCCATCCTCTGGGGCCAGACCGCGGGGCGCGTGGTGGACTCCTTCGCCCACGGCCGGCCGTGGTGGTGGTACCTCGCCTGGGCGCCGGTCTTCCTCCTGCCGTGGACGCTGTGGCCGCCGGCGTGGGCGGCGTGGCGCCGGCGGGGCTCGGGCCCCGACCCCGGCCTGCGGCTGTGCGCCGTGTGGGCCCTGCCGGGCCTCGTGCTCTTCACCTTCGTCAGCGGCAAGCAGCCGCACTACGTCCTGCCGGCGGTGCCCGCGCTGGCGCTCGCGCTCGCGGCGCGCCTCGAGGGAGCCGCGCCGCCGGGGCGCGGCGCAGCGGCGGCCCCCGCGCTCGCCCTGCTCGCGCTCGCGGCGGGGCTCGCCGCGTGGCTCTGGCGGGCGGCGGGGGAGAGCGGGGCCGCCCTGCTCACGGATGCGCGCCCGCCCTGGCTGCTGCTCCCGGCCGCGGCCGGCCTGGCGCTGCTCGCGCGGCCGTGCGGCGCCGCCGCGCTCGCTGCGGCCTGGGCGGCGCTGCTCGTGGCGCTGCACCTGGCGCTGGCGCCGGGTCTGGCGCTCGCCTACGACACGCGCCCGGCGGCGCGCGTGCTCGCCCGCCTCGAGGCCCAGGGCCGCCCCGTGGCGCACGCGGCCAAGTACCACGGCCAGTTCCACTTCGCCGGCCGGCTGCGCCGCCCCCTCGAGACCGTGCTAGCGCCCGAGGTCGCCGCGTGGGCGCGCGCGCATCCCGAGGGCGCCGCGGTGGTCTACTACCCCACGCCGGCGCTGGCGCAGCAACGAGCGGCCGAGGGGCGCGCCGCGGGGGCGGCGCCGCTGTTCGCCGGCGCCTTCCGCGGCGACGGCCTCGTCATCTGGCGGGCGCGCGCCATCGCGGCGCAGCCGCGCCTGCTCGAGGGGGCGGCCGGCTTCTGAGCGGCCCTTCACGCCGGGCCGCCTCGTGTGGCAAAATCGCGCCCCCTTTTTCGCGCCCGCCCGCGGGCGGGCGCGCGGGGCTCTTTTCCCAACCGCGCGCAGGAGGTGAGGCAGCGTGTCCGGCACCGTGGCGTCCCGTCGTGTCTGGATCCGTAGGGTCCTTCCCTTCCTCGCCTGGCGCCACGAGCTCACGCCCCAGAACCTGCGCGCGGACTTCATCGCCGGCCTCACGGGCGCGATCGTCGTCCTGCCCCAGGGCGTGGCCTTCGCCTTCATCGCCGGCATGCCCCCGGAGTACGGTCTCTACGCCGGCATGGTGCCGGCCATCATCGCCGCCCTGTGGGGCTCGTCGCGCCACCTGGTGTCGGGGCCGACCACGGCGGCCTCGGTGGTGCTGTTCTCGGCGCTCAGCGCCTTCGCCGAGCCCGCCACCCACGAGTACGTCAAGCTGGCGCTCACCCTGACCTTCATGGTCGGGCTGCTGGAGCTCGCCATGGGGCTCGCGCGCCTCGGGACCCTGGTCAACTTCATCTCCCACAGCGTCATCGTCGGCTTCACCGCCGGCGCCGCCATCCTCATCGCCACCAAGCAGATCAAGAACTTCTTCGGGCTGGAGATCCCGCGCGGCCTGCATTTCCACGAGATCCTGCTGCACTTCGGCACGAGCCTGGACGAGATCAACGTCTACGTCACCGCGGTCGGGGTGGTGACGCTCGCCACCAGCATCCTCGTGCGCCGGCGCGGGCCGCGATGGAACGCGCGATGGAGACCGCTTCGGT
>WGBS01000177.1 GCA_015494165.1 Gammaproteobacteria bacterium
CGCCCCCTTCCCGCCGCACCGCGCCGGCCCCACCAGCCCAAAAGCCCCATACGTCCTCTCCTCCGTGCGCGCGGCCCCATTGTGCCCCAACAGCCACTCCGCCGCCGGCTCGCCCCTTTCCCGCCCCACCGCTGCATCCGAATGTTCGAAGCTTGCGGGAATGGCCCGTGGGGTCTATAGGGTAAGTACGGCTTTCCCGTTCCGGTCAGTTTTCGGCAGCCGCCGAAGGAGGAGGACCGCCATGGCCGAGATCCCTGCCAGCGAGATGATGGGCGAGGGGCTGCCCGAGGCGCCGCCGCCCGCGGACCCCGACTTCCCGAACGCCCCCGCGGGCTGGACCCGCAGCCGCGCCGAGGAGACGGCCCGGGCCGAGGGGCTCGAGCTCGGGCCGGACCACTGGGAGCTGATCCGCGCGCTGCAGAAGTGGTACGCGCGCCACGAGGCCTGGCGCGTGCGGCCGCTCACCGACGCGCTCGAGGAGCACTTCCACCTGAAGGGCGGCATGCGCTACCTGCGCACCATCTTCCCCGGCGGGCCCATCACCCAGGGCTGCCGCCTGGCGGGCCTGGAGCCGCCCCCGGGCGCCGTGGATCCCGGCTTCGGCACGGCGCTCTGAGAAGCCGCCGCCCGGTGCCAGGGAAGGACCCTTCTGTGAAGGCGGTCGAGGGGCCTCCAGCGATCAGGGGAGAAGGTGGAGAAAAGGGACCCCGGGATAGCGGTCGAAGTCACCGTCGAAGGCGACCAGCCTGTAGCCACCGGCTGCGGCGAAGGCCGCCAGATACGCGTCGGTCCAATGTCCGCCGACGATGTCGCGGGTGCGGCTCCAGCGATCGAGCCGTTCGTCGACGCCCGGGGGCTCCCTCACGAGCTCGACGCCCGGCACCTGCAGCCAGCGCTTCAAGGCGCGCCATGCGCCCGCCCCGTCGAGGGCGGCCGCTCCCATGATGCGGCGGTTGGTGAGGTGCCGCAGGAGGGCGAGCGCGGTCACCCGACAGAAGACAGGCGTCTCGCCCGCTTCCTCATGCCAGTAACGAAGGGCGCGCTCGTGGTGAACGTGGTCAGGGGCGCTCAGCGGGAGCCGTACGCTTGCGTCCGGCAGGTCTTCCATGCCTGGCCTCGTCCTCGGCCTCTTCCATCCTCCGTAGCATCTCCCGGGGGGTGGCGGGGATCGGTCTCCCGCGCGGCGGCACGATCACGGGCGGAGGCTCGCGGCGACCACGCTCGCCACCCTTGCCCCCCATGGACGTCTCCTTCAGCCCCTGCTCCAGGAAAAGCCGGACGAGCGCGCACAGCGTGGTGCCCTGGAGCGCCGCGCGGGCCTTGAGCGCTCGATAGAGCTCATCCGGCAGGTCGACCGTCGTCCGCATATGGGCATTCTATGCGCTTGTGCGGGCCCGCTTCCACCGGCCCGTTCCTCAGCGGGAAACGTGCCCTTCCGAGACACGGGGAAAAGGAAAGGGCGCCGCAAGGCGCCCTCTCCTCTGTCGTGTTGGTGCCGAAGGTGGGATTCGAACCCACACGGCTTTCGCCACCGCCCCCTCAAGACGGCGTGTCTACCAGTTCCACCACTTCGGCAAGGTTTCCTGCGGGCCCCAATTTTCGGGCATCTGCGGCCGTGCGCCAAGGCCCCCGGCGACCGGCCTAGGAGCCCCCGTCGCCCGCGGGTGCCGCGGGGACGTCGGCCGGCACGTCCGCGGGGGCGCCGCCCGCGGGCGCCTTGGCGGGCGCCTGCTCTCCCGCCTCCCCCGCCGGCGGCACGGGCGGCAGGTCCTGCGGCACCCCCTCCTCCGGCGCGGGCTTGGGGGCCGGCGCGGCGGGTGCCGTCTTCTCCAGCACGCTCGCCGGCTCGGCGCGGTGCGCCGAAAGGTAGGCCAGCGTGAGGCTGGTCAGGAAGAAAAGCGTCGCGAGCACGGCCGTCGTGCGCGTGAGGAAGGAGGCCGAGCCGCGCGCGCCGAACACGGTGCCCGAGGCGCCCGCCCCGAAGGCGGCGCCGACGTCTGCGCCGCGGCCGTGCTGGATCAGCACCAGCCCGATCAGGGCCACGGCCAGCAGCACGTGGACGACCAGCAGGACGCTCTCGAGCACTTCAAGCCGCTCCCGGCGGCCTCAGGCCGCCCGGCAGATGGTGAGGAACTCGTCGGCCTTGAGCGAGGCGCCGCCGATGAGCCCGCCGTCGATGTCGGGCTGGGCGAAGAGGTCGGCGGCGTTCGAGCCCTTGACGCTGCCACCATAGAGGATACGGGCCACCTCGGCCACCCCCGCGTCGCGCTCGGCGAGCCGCGCGCGGATGAAGGCATGCACCTCCTGCGCCTGCTCCGGAGTGGCGGTGTGGCCCGTGCCGATCGCCCACACGGGCTCGTAGGCGATCACCGCCTCGCGGAAGGCCTCGACGCCCTCGAGCTCGAGCACCGCATCGAGCTGGCGGGCCACGACCTCCTCGGTCACGCCACGCTCGCGCTCCTCCAGCAGCTCGCCCACGCACAGGATCGGCACGAGCCCCGCCTTGCGGGCGGCAGCAAAGCGCCGGGCGACGAGCGCGTCGCTCTCTCCGTACAGGTTCCGCCGCTCGGAGTGGCCCACGATCACGTAGCGGCAACCGAACTCCGCGAGCATGGAGCCGGCGATCTCGCCCGTGTAGGCGCCCTCCTCGGCGTGGTCGCAGACGTTCTGGGCGCCCAGCGCGATGGGGCTTCCGGCCAGCAGCTCCGCCACCTGGGGGACGTAGACGAAGGGCGGGCACACCGCGACCTCGGCGCGCTCGACCGAGCCGATGCCCGCCTGGATGCCGTCCACGAGCGCCCGCACGCGCTCGCGCGAGCCGTTCATCTTCCAGTTGCCTGCGACCAGCGGACGACGCATGCCTCTCCTCCCGAGCGGAAGCCGCGCGCAAGCTTAACGGCCGTCCCGGGCGAAATCAAACGGGTTCGGCGGGGACGGGTGACGGGTAACGGGGGACGGGTGACAGGGGGACGGCGAGAACGCCTGCGGTCGCGGGAGAGGCTGCCTGCTTCGATCAGATTGCCGCGCGCGAAGCGCGCACCAGCCCTCGCCTCCCGAACCCCGCCCCCCGTCACTCCCGATTGTGGGAGGGGCTTCCAGCCCCGACCAGCCTCACCTGGCCTTGTGGGCCGCAAGCCGCGTCCTCCGACGCCTGATGTCCGATGTCTGACCCCCGATTCAGGCCGACGCCGCACGGGCGACCACCTCGGCCACCTGGCGCGCCAGCGCCTCGACCTCGGCGGGGTCCGGCCCCTCCACCATGACCCGCACCACGGGCTCGGTGCCCGAGGGGCGCAGCAGCACGCGCCCGCGGCCGGCGAGCATGGCCTCGGCCTCGCGCACGGCGTCCCGCACCGGATCCGCCTCGACCACCGTGCGGTCGCCGGCCTCGAGCGGGACGTTGACCATGTGCTGGGGGAGCTTGTCCATCCCCTGCTTGAGCCCGTGCAGGTCCTCGCCGGCGAGCACCAGCTCCTCGAGGACCTGGAGCGCGGAGACGATGCCGTCGCCGGTCGTGACGCGGTCGAGGCAGATGAGGTGGCCGGAGGTCTCGCCGCCGAGCACGGCCTCGCGCTCGCGCATGCGCTCGAGCACGTAGCGGTCGCCGACGGCCGCGCGCTCCAGCCCGACGCCCAGCCCCTCCAGCGCCCGCTCCAGGCCGTAGTTGGTCATCAGGGTGCCGACCACCGGCCCGCGCAGGCGTCCGCGCCGCCGCCAGCCGCGCGCGAGAATCCACAGCAGCTCGTCGCCGTCCACCACCTCGCCGCGCCCGTCGACCATGACCACGCGGTCGCCGTCGCCGTCGAAGGCGATGCCGAGGTCGGCGCCGCGCTCGCGCACGGCGGCCTGCAGGGCCTGCGGCTGGGTCGAGCCGCAGCCGGCGTTGATGTTGAGCCCGTCGGGCTCGACGCCGATGGCGTGCACGCGTGCGCCGAGCTCGTCGAAGACGGAGGGCGCGACGTGATAGGTCGCCCCGTGCGCGCAGTCGACGACGATGCTGAGCCCCTCGAGGCTGCGCACCTCCGAGAGCGTGCTCTTGCAGAACTCGATGTAGCGGCCGGCGGCGTCCTCGACGCGCTCGGCCTTGCCGAGGCCGACGGCGTCCACGGTCTCGAAGGGGCGCTCGAGCTCGGCCTCGATCGCCTCCTCCACCGCATCCGGCAGCTTGCAGCCCTCGCGCGAGAAGAACTTGATGCCGTTGTCGTAGTAGGGGTTGTGCGAGGCCGAGATGACGATGCCCGCGTCGGCGTGCAGCGTGCGCGTGAGGTAGGCGATGGCCGGGGTCGGCATGGGGCCGAGCAGGCGGATGTCGATGCCCGCTGCCGAGAGCCCCGCCTCCAGGGCGGACTCGAACATGTAGCCCGAGATGCGCGTGTCCTTGCCGATGAGCACGCGCCCGCTGCCGCTGCCGCGCGCGAGCACGCGCCCCGCGGCCCAGCCCAGGCGGAGCACGAACTCCGCCGTGATCGGCGGCCGCCCCACCCGGCCGCGGATCCCGTCGGTGCCGAAGTAGCGCCTGCGGGGCATGCTCCTCCCTCCCTGCGGTGGCGGACCCCGGCAGTATAGCGGGCCCGCCTCAGGGCCGGCACAGGGGCCAGGCGACGCGCAGCGCCTCCACCGTGGCGGCGACGTCGTGGACGCGGACGATCGCGGCACCCTTGCAGGCGGCGACCACGGCGGCGGCGACGCTCCCGTGCAGGCGCCGCTCCACCGGCGCGTCCCCCAGCAGGGCGCCGATCATGGACTTGCGCGAGACGCCGACCAGCACCGGAAGGCCGGTCTCCACGAAGGCGTCCAGCCGGCGCATGAGGGCGAGGTTGTGCTCGAGGGTCTTGCCGAAGCCGAAGCCCGGATCGATGAGGATACGCTCGCGCGGGATGCCGGCCGCCTCGCAGGCGGCGACGCGCTCGAGCAGGAAGGCGCGGACCTCGGCGACGACGTCGCGGTAGACGGGAGCGCGCTGCATGGTGCGCGGCTCGCCCTGCATGTGCATCAGGCACACCGGCACCCCGAGCTCGGCCGCCGCCTCGAGCGCGCCCGGGGCGCGGAGGGCGCGCACGTCGTTGACGAGGCCCGCGCCCGCCGCCACCGCGGCGCGCATCACCTCCGGCTTGCTGGTGTCGACCGAGACGGGCACGGGGAGCTTCGACGCGACGGCCTCGATCACGGGCACCACCCGCCGGAGCTCCTCCTCCAGCGGCACCGGGGCAGCGCCCGGGCGGGTGGACTCGCCGCCGACGTCGATGATGTCCGCGCCCTCCTCGACCATGCGCCACGCGCGCTCGACCGCGGCCCCGAGGTCGAGGTAGCGGCCGCCGTCCGAGAAGGAGTCCGGCGTGACGTTGAGGATGCCCATCACGCGGGGGCGGTCGAGGACGAGCCGCCGCCCGCCGCAGTCGAGCTCACGCACCATGACCTCCCCCGCCTCCACGCTCGCCCTGTGCAGCCGCCCGCCGAACCGCCGCGCCGCGCGTCCGTGCCCACGGCGCCATGCACACGGAAGCGCATGGCGATTCTAGGAAAGATCGAAATGCTCGCGAAGCGCTCTGGCGGATCGGTCCGATGCTCCGCAAGAAAAAGGCCGGCGTCGCCGCCGGCCCTGACGGTCCGTCCGCCGCCCGCGCCTCAGTGCTGGCTCGCCGGCCCGCCGATCGGTCCCTCGGCCGGGCGGTCGCGGCCCGGGCGCTTCGCGGCACCCTCCGCCTCCGCCACCGCGCCGCCGCGCCGCGGCTCGTCGTCGGACCAGCCGGCCGGGGGCCGCGGCGGGCGCCCCTCCATGATGTCGCGGATCTGGTCCGCGTCGATGGTCTCGTACCTCATGAGGGCCTCGGCCATCATGTGCAGCTTGTCCATGTTCTCCTCGAGGATGCGCCGCGCGCGCTGGTAGTTGCGCTCGACGATGGCCTTGACCTCCTCGTCGATGAGGTGGGCGGTCTCGTCGGACATCATCTTGTGGCGCGTGATGGCGTGGCCGAGAAAGACCTCGCCCTCCTCGTCGCTGTAGGCGAGCGGCCCGAGGCGGTCGGAGAGGCCCCACTTGGTGACCATGGCGCGCGCGATCTCGGTGGCGCGCTGGATGTCGTTCTGTGCGCCGGTCGTGATGCGCTCGGGGCCGAAGATGAGCTCCTCGGCCACGCGCCCGCCGAACAGGCTCGAGATCTGGCTCTCGAGACGCTGCTTGGTGTAGCTGTGGCGGTCCTCCTCCGGGAGGAACATGGTCACGCCGAGCGCGCGCCCGCGCGGGATGATGGTGACCTTGTGCACGGGGTCGTGCTCGGGCACCAGCAGCCCGACGATGGCGTGGCCGGACTCGTGGTAGGCGGTGAGCTTCTTCTCCTCCTCGCTCATCACCATGGACTTGCGCTCGGCCCCCATCATGATCTTGTCCTTGGCCTTCTCGAAGTCCTCCATCTCCACCACGCGCTTGTTGGCGCGCGCGGCGAAGAGGGCCGCCTCGTTGACCAGGTTCGCGAGGTCGGCGCCCGAGAAGCCCGGGGTGCCGCGGGCGATGACCGAGGGGTTGACGTCGTCGGCCAGCGGCAGGCGGCGCATGTGCACCTTGAGGATCTGCTCGCGGCCGCGCACGTCGGGCAGCGGCACGACCACCTGTCGGTCGAAGCGGCCCGGGCGCAGCAGCGCCGGGTCCAGCACGTCCGGCCGGTTGGTTGCGGCGATCACGATGATGCCCTCGTTGCCCTCGAAGCCGTCCATCTCCACGAGGAGCTGGTTGAGGGTCTGCTCGCGCTCGTCGTGCCCGCCGCCGAGACCGGCGCCGCGGTGGCGCCCCACGGCGTCGATCTCGTCGATGAAGATGATGCACGGGGCGTGCTTCTTGGCCTGGTCGAACATGTCGCGCACGCGCGAGGCGCCCACGCCCACGAACATCTCGACGAAGTCCGAGCCCGAGATGCTGAAGAAGGGCACCTTGGCCTCGCCGGCGATGGCCTTGGCGAGCAGCGTCTTGCCGGTGCCGGGCGGGCCCACCATGAGCACGCCGCGCGGGATCTTGCCGCCCAGGCGCTGGAACTTGCCGGGGTCGCGCAGGAACTCGACCAGCTCGGCCACCTCCTCCTTGGCCTCGTCGATACCGGCGACGTCGGCGAAGGTGACCTTGACCTGGTCCTCGCTGAACATGCGCGCGCGGCTCTTGCCGAAGGACAGCGCCCCGCGGCCGCCGCCCCCGCCCTGCATCTGGCGCATGAAGAAGATCCACACGCCGATGAGCAGCAGCATGGGGAACCAGGAGATGAAGATCTGGGTGAGCAGCGACTGCTGCTTGGGCGGCGCGGCCTCGATCTCGACGCCGGCCTCGAGCAGGTCGCCGATCAGCCCCGGATCGCCCGGGCTGTAGGTGGTGAAGCGCTCGCCCGTGCGCGTCACGCCGCGGATGGTGCGGTCCTCGATCTTGACGCGCGCCACGTTGCCGTCGCGCACCTGGGCGATGAACTGGCTGTAGCTCATCGGCGCGGCGCTCGGCCCCGTCGGCGCGAAGTTGTTGAACACCGACATGAGGACCACCGCGATGATGATCCACAGGATCAGGTTCTTGGCGAGATCGTTCAAGGCGTAAACCTCTGAATTTCCGGGGCTATCCGGCCGAAACGGCCTCCCTCGCTTAGACCTTACACGATCCGGTGGTTCCCCGCCACCAGGTAGAGCTCGCGCGAGCGCGCGCGTGAGGCGGGCGGCTTGCGCAGGCGCACGCGCCCGAAGCGCCCGCGCACCTCGCGCACGAAGGCGTCCAGGCCCTCGCCCTGGAAGACCTTGACCACCAGCGCGCCCCCGGGGCGCAGGATGCGCCCCGCGAGGTCGAGGGCGAGCTCGGCGAGCGCCATCGCCCGCGGCTGGTCCACCGACGCCACACCGGACAAGTTGGGGGCCATGTCCGAGAGCACAAGGTCCACCGCCTCCTGCCCCAGCACATGCAAGAGCCGGTCCAGCACCGCCGGGTCCTCGAAGTCGCCCTGCACGAAGGTCACGCCCGGGATGGGCTCCATCGGCAGGCGGTCCAGGGCCACCACCCGCCCCCGGGGGCCCACGCGGCGGGCGGCGTAGGCCGACCAGCTCCCGGGGGCGGCGCCGAGGTCCACCACCCGCATCCCGGGCCGCAGCAGGCCCTCCTGGCGGTCGAGCGCCTCGAGCTTGAAGGCCGCCCGCGAGCGCTCGCCCTCGGCCCGCGCGCGCCGCACGTAGGGGTCCGCGGTGTGGGCGGCGGCCCACTGGCGCGTGCGCCGGCGCCGCCGCCCGCTCATCCGTCCCCCTCCCGGCCGCGGCGCGCGGCCGCGAGCACGCGCCGCGCGCGCCAGACCAGCCACGCGGCGGCGGCAAGGCCGTAGCCGCCGAGGAGCAGGATCTGGCCGCCCGCCCCCTCCGCGAGCCGCGGGTGCGCGGTCAGCAGGACGAGCCCGACCACCAGCAGCACGCCCAGCTCGAGCTTGACGGGATTGAGCGGGCTCGGCCCCACCCGCAGTCCCCGGCGCTCACCGCCCACGTCCGCCTCCCGCCCCGCCGGATGCGCTACACTGCGCGCCCCCGCACCGAAAGGCGCCGCGACCATGCCCGTCACGCTGAGCGAGAAGGAGCGCAAGGCCCTGCGCCGGCTGGCGCACCACCGCAGGCCCGTGGTGATCGTGGGTGCGGCGGGCGTCACGGAGGCCCTGGTGGCGGAGCTCGACCGGGCGCTCGCCCGGCACGAGCTGCTCAAGGTGCGCGTCAACGCCCCGGACCGCGAGACGCGGGATGCCATGATCGCCGAGCTCTGCGCGCGCACGGACGCCGCCCTGGTGCAGCGCGTGGGCCACGTAGCCGTCCTCTACCGCCCGAACCCCGAAAGATAGCCCGCGTTCCCGCAGCCTGAGGGCCGCGCCGGGCTGCACCGGGCTGCAGCTGCCCCGTGCTGCCCGCCGCAGGTCCTTCACTCCCTCGCCAGGGCCCACACGCCGAGGGCGGCGACCGCCACGTGCAGCGCCGAGGCGATGCCGTGAAGCCGTACGAAGCGCACCGCCTCGGCGCTGCCGGGCTCCAGCCCGCCGGCGCGCAGGACCTCCATGACGGGGGCGAGGCCGAAGTGGCCGGCGGCGACCAGCGCCGCCATCGCCAGCACGAGCTGCACGCGCCGGCGCGCCAGCGCCCGCCGGCCCTCGCGCCACAGCGCAGCCGCGAGGATGAGCGCGGCGGCGACGAGGCCCGCCCGCGCCGTCACGGCGAACAGCCGCGAGGCGAGCTCGCCCGCGAGCCTGCGGTCCTCCAGCACGGCGAAGGCCGCGGGCGCGGCGATGAAGCCGATGGCCCACACCGCCCCGACCCACAGGCCGAGCAGCACGCGCTCTGCGGCCGGCAGCCAGGCGGCGCGGGCCACGGCCTCACTCGTAGCGGACGGCGACGATCTCGTAGCGGCGCTCGCCCGCCGGCGCCTTCACCGTCACGACGTCGCCTTCCTCGCGGCCGATCAGCGCGCGGGCGATCGGCGAGTTGACGGAGACGAGGCCCTGGCCGATGTCGGCCTCGTCCTCGCCCACGATCTGGTAGGTGACCTCCTCGCCCGTCTCCTCGTCGAGGAGCTCGACCGTGGCGCCGAAGACCACCTTGCCGTTGGCGTTGATCTGGCGCACGTCGATGATCTGGGCGTTGGCGAGCTTGGCCTCGATCTCGCGGATGCGGCCCTCGATGAAGCCCTGCTGCTCCTTGGCCGCGGCGTACTCGGCGTTCTCGCGCAGATCGCCGTGGGCGCGCGCCTCCGCGATGGCCTGGATCACCCGCGGGCGCTCGACCTGCTTGAGCCGCGCGAGCTCCTCGCGCAGCTTCTCCGCGCCGCGCACCGTCATCGGAGTCTTGCTCATGCGGCTGCCTCCCTGTGCAGATCCTGGAGCTTGCGCACCTCTCCCGCGTCGAGGTGGTCGAGCGCGAGGCACATGGCCTCGGCGCCGGCCACCGTCGTGCTGTAGGTCACCTTGTGGTGCAGGGCCTCGCGCCGGATGGAGTAGGAGTCGGCGATGGCCTGCCGGCCCTCCGTGGTGTTGACGATCATGTCGATCTCGCCGTTCTTGATCATGTCCACCACGTGCGGGCGGCCCTCCTTGACCTTGTTGACCGGCGTCACGGGCACGCCCGCCGCCTCCAGCGCGCGCGCCGTGCCGCGCGTGGCGACGATGCGGAAGCCGCGCGCCGCGAGCCGCCGCGCGAGCTCCACCGCGCGCGGCTTGTCGGCGTCGCGCACGCTGATGAAGACCGTGCCGCCGCGCGGCAGGCGCACGCCGGCGGCGCGCTGGGCCTTGGCGTAGGCCTCGGCGAAGCTGCGCCCAACGCCCATCACCTCGCCCGTGGACTTCATCTCGGGGCCGAGCAGCGGATCCACCCCCGGGAAGCGCAGGAAGGGGAACACCGACTCCTTGACGCAGTAGTAGGGCGGCACGCGCTCGGCCGTCACGCCCTGCTCGGCGAGCGAGCGCCCCACCATGCAGCGCGCCGCCACCTTGGCGAGCGGCACGCCGATCGCCTTGGAGACGAAGGGCACCGTGCGCGAGGCGCGCGGGTTGACCTCGAGCACGTAGATCTCCTCGCCCTGGATGGCGAACTGCGTGTTCATCAGCCCCACCACCTTGAGGGCCTTCGCCATCGCCGTCACCTGCTCGCGCAGCCGCTGCTGGATCTCCGGCCCCAGCGAGTACGGCGGCAGCGAGCAGGCGGAGTCGCCCGAGTGCACGCCGGCCTGCTCGATGTGCTCCATGATGCCGCCGACCACCACCCGCTCGCCGTCGGAGACGGCGTCCACGTCGACCTCGACGGCGTCGTCGAGGAAGCGGTCGAGCAGCACCGGGGAGTCGTTCGAGACCAGCACCGCCTCCCGCATGTAGCGCAGGAGGTCCTCCTCATTGTACACGATCTCCATGGCGCGCCCGCCGAGCACGTAGGAGGGGCGCACCACCAGCGGGAAGCCGATCTCGCGCGCAAGGCGCACCGCCTCCTCCGGGTTGCGCGCGGTGCGGTTGGGCGGCTGGCGCAGGCCCAGGACCTCGATCATCTGCTGGAAGCGCTCGCGGTCCTCGGCGAGGTCGATGGAGTCCGGCGTGGTGCCGACGATGGGCACGCCCGCCGCCTCCAGGGGGCGGGCGAGCTTGAGCGGCGTCTGGCCGCCGTACTGCACGATCACGCCCTCGGGGCGCTCGCGGTGGACGATCTCGAGCACGTCCTCGAGGGTGAGCGGCTCGAAGTAGAGGCGGTCCGAGGTGTCGTAGTCGGTCGAGACCGTCTCCGGGTTGCAGTTGACCATGATGGTCTCGAAGCCGTCCTCGCGGAGCGCCAGTGCGGCGTGCACGCAGCAGTAGTCGAACTCGATGCCCTGGCCGATGCGGTTGGGCCCGCCGCCGAGCACCATGATCTTGCGCCGCTCCGTGGGCTCGGCCTCGCACTCCTCCTCGTAGGTGGAGTAGAGGTAGGCGGTGGCGGCCGGAAACTCCGCCGCGCAGGAGTCGACGCGCTTGTAGACCGGCCGCACGCCGAGGGCGTGGCGGCGCGCGCGCACCTCGCCCTCGGTGACGCCCAGCAGGCGCGCGAGCCGCGCGTCCGAGAAGCCGCGGCGCTTGAGGGCGCGCATCAGCCCGGCGTCCACGTCCTCGAGGGCGCGGCCGCGCAGCCCCTCCTCCGTGCGCACCAGCTCCTCGATCTGCGCCAGGAACCAGGGGTCGATGGCCGACTCCTGGTGCACCTCCTCGACCGTCCAGCCGGCGCGGAAGGCGTCGGCGACGTACCAGATGCGCTCGGGGCCGGGCTGGCGCAGCTCCTGGCGCAGGCGCTCGCGCGCATCGGGCGCCTGCGGGTCGAGCCTCTCGTCGAGGCCCTCGGCGCCGGTCTCCAGCCCCCGCAGCGCCTTCTGCAGCGACTCCTGGAAGGTGCGGCCGATGGCCATGACCTCGCCCACCGACTTCATCTGGGTCGTCAGGTGGGGGTCGGCCTGCGGGAACTTCTCGAAGGTGAAGCGCGGGACCTTGGTGACGACGTAGTCGATGGCCGGCTCGAAGGAGGCCGGCGTCACGCCCCCCGTGATCTCGTTGCGCAGCTCGTCGAGGGTGTAGCCGACCGCGAGCTTGGCGGCCACCTTGGCGATGGGAAAGCCCGTCGCCTTGGAGGCGAGCGCCGAGGAGCGCGAGACGCGCGGGTTCATCTCGATCACCACCATGCGCCCGTCGGCCGGGTTGATGGCGAACTGCACGTTGGAGCCCCCGGTGTCCACGCCGATGCGGCGCAGGACCGCGATGGAGGCGTCGCGCATGCGCTGGTACTCCTTGTCCGTGAGCGTGAGCGCGGGCGCCACCGTGATCGAGTCGCCGGTGTGCACGCCCATGGGGTCGAGGTTCTCGATGGAGCAGACGATGATGCAGTTGTCCTTGCGGTCGCGCACCACCTCCATCTCGAACTCCTTCCACCCCAGCACCGACTCCTCGAGCAGCACCTCGTGGGTGGGCGAGAGGTCGAGGCCGCGCTCGACGATCTCGACGAACTCCTCGCGGTTGTAGGCGATGCCGCCGCCGGTGCCGCCGAGCGTGAAGGAGGGGCGGATGATCACGGGGAAGCCGATGCCGGCCTGCACCTGCATGGCCTCCTCCATGCTGTGGGCGATGGCCGCGCGCGGCACCTCGAGGCCGATCTCCTGCATGGCGCGGCGGAAGCGGTCGCGGTCCTCGGCGGTGTCGATGGCCTCGCGCGAGGCGCCGATCATCTCCACCCCGTGGCGCTCGAGCACGCCCTCGCGCACCAGGTCGAGGGCGGTGTTGAGCGCCGTCTGCCCGCCCATGGTGGGCAGCAGCGCGTCCGGGCGTTCCTCCTCGATGATGCGCGCCACCGTCTCCCAGTCGATGGGCTCGATGTAGACGGCGTCGGCCATGTCCGGGTCGGTCATGATGGTCGCCGGGTTGGAGTTGACCAGCACGACCCGGTAGCCCTCCTCGCGCAGGGCCTTGCACGCCTGCGCGCCCGAGTAGTCGAACTCGCAGGCCTGGCCGATGACGATGGGGCCGGCGCCGATGATCAGGATGCTCTCGATGTCGGTGCGCTTGGGCATCGAAGCCGCTGTACGGTCTGCGGTTTGCGGTCTACGGTCCGCGGCCGGCCGCGGCCGCGCTCACGAGGCCTCTTCCATGAGCCGGACGAAGCGGTCGAAGAGCCCCGCGACGTCGTGGGGCCCGGGGCTCGCCTCGGGGTGGCCCTGGAAGCCGAAGGCGGGGCGGTCGCTGCGCTCGATCCCCTGCAGGGTGCCGTCGAAGAGCGAGCGGTGCGTTGCGCGCAGCACCTCCGGCAGGCTCGCCTCGTCCACGGCGAAGCCGTGGTTCTGCGAGCTGATCATGACCCGCCCCGTGGTGGCCGAACTTCATCTTGACCGTGCGCGCGCCGCTCGCCAGCCCCAGGAGCTGGTGGCCGAGGCAGATGCCGAAGGCCGGCAGGCCGTCGTCCACGAGCTCGCGGATCGCCGCGATGGCGTAGTCGCAGGGCTCGGGGTCGCCGGGCCCGTTCGAGAGGAAGACCCCGTCCGGCGCGAGCGCGCGCACCTCCGCCGCCGGCGTCGTCGCCGGCACCACCGTGACACGGCAGCCGCGGTCCACCAGCATGCGCAGGATGTTGCGCTTGACGCCGAAGTCGTAGGCCACCACGTGGAAGCGCGCCTCGGGCCGCGCCGGGCGCCCGTCGCCGAGCCAGTCGAGGCTGCCCTCGGTCCACTCGTAGGGCTCGGCCACGGTCACCTCGCGGGCGAGGTCCATGCCGGCGAGCCCCGGAAAGGCGCGCGCCGCCTCCACCGCGGCCTCCGGGTCCGGATCGGGGCCCGCCACGATGCAGCCCGCCTGGGCGCCCTTCTCGCGCAGCACCCGCGTCAGGCGGCGGGTGTCGATCTCGGCGATGCCGACCACGCCGTGGGCGCGCAGGTACTCGGGCAGGGTCTGGCGCGCGCGCCAGCTGCTCACGCGCGGCGGGACGTCACGCACCACGAGGCCGGCGACGTGGACGCCGCCCGACTCCTCGTCCTGCGGGTTGACGCCCACGTTGCCGATGTGCGGGCAGGTGAGCGTGACGATCTGGCGCCGGTAGGAAGGATCCGTGAGGATCTCCTGGTAGCCCGTCATCGCGGTGTTGAACACCACCTCGCCGACGGCCTGCCCCTCGGCGCCAATGGAGATCCCGCGGAAGAGGCTTCCGTCCTCCAGGGCGAGCAGGGCGGGCGTCGTCAAGGCTCGGGCTCCGGCGGCGCACACACAAAGCGGGACGGGCCCGCCGGCCCCTCCCGCTCGCCGCGCGATTGTAAGGGAAATCCCCGCGGGCCAAAAGCCCGCCCGGGCGCTCCGCATGAGACGGGCAGGCCCGGCTCGCGCACAGGTCGCGGCCAACCGGAGGCAGCGGACCCGGGCGCGAAACCGTCCCGCCCGGCGCGGTCCGAAGCCGGCCCGCCCCGGCCGACTGCCTTCCCTTCCCTGCGGGCCGTGGCCCGCTCCTACGCCTCGCGCAGGCCGAGGACGTCCTGCATGTCGTAGAGGCCGGGGCCGCGGGCGGCGCTACGGCGCACGTACGGGAAGCGGGCGCTTGCGGTAGCGGTCGCGGTCGAGCACCACGAAATGCCTGGCCAGGTCAGGATCCTGGGCCGCGAGCGCGAGCAGCAGCTCGGCCGGCTCCTCGGGCCACGCGGGCACGAAACGCAGGTAGACCACCGCGGGAGGCAGATGGGAGGCCGCGGCCGCGCTGAAGACGAGGTTGCCGAAGTCCCGGCCGAAGGTGACGACCGCCCGGCCCTCCGACGCCGCGAGCGCGAGGACCGTCGCGTCGTCCGCGCCCGGGCAACGCGCCGCCACGCCCTCGACGTCCCAGCCCGCCCGGCGCAGCCGCGCGAGTGAGGCGGCGGGGACGTTCTCGTCCGCCAGCCACCTCAACCAAGCTTCCTCAAGGCGGCCTCGGCCTCTTCGGCCAGGCAGGCCTGGATGTACGCGAACACGGCCCGGAGGTCGTCTGGCTCGAGCTGCGGGTAGTTCTCGAGGATCTGGGCCTCGCTCCAGCCCTCGGCGAGCAGGGAGAGCAGGAAGTCGACGGACAGCCGCGTGCCCCGCACCACGGGCTTGCCGCCCTGGACGGCGGGGTCGGCGACGATGCGTGCCTTCCAGTCGACCATGGCCTTGCTGCCGCCTCCGGGATGCGCGCCTTGCAACAGCTTAGCACCGGCACGAAGGGCGGTGAGGCATCGGAAGACGTGATGGCCCGGGCGTCCCACCCCGCCGGACGCGCCGCGGCTCGTGGACCGGGCACGCGCGGCCGCGGCGGAGCGCGGAGGCTCACGCCTCGCGCAGGCCGAGGACGTCCTGCATGTCGTAGAGGCCGGGGCCGCGGGCGGCGCTACGGCGCACGTACGGGAAGCGGGCGCTTGCGGTAGCGGTCGCGGTCGAG
>WGBS01000178.1 GCA_015494165.1 Gammaproteobacteria bacterium
AGCGGCCGCTGAGCGCGGCCCAGCTCTACACCCGCAGCCTCGAGCTCGCGAGCCTCGAGGCCGAGCGCGCCGCCGAGGCGCGGGCGCACGCGCGCAACCCGCGCGAGCGCACCGTGCACGCGCGCACCCGCCAGCACCGCTACGCCGCCTACATGCACGCCTGGGTGGAGAAGGTCGAGCGCATCGGCAACCTGAATTACCCGGAGGAGGCGCGCCGGCGCGGGCTCTCGGGGCGGCTCACCCTGGACGTCGCGCTCAATCCGGACGGGACCGTGCGCGCCATCCGCGTGCTGCGCTCCTCCGGCCACCGGGTGCTGGACGAGGCCGCGCTGCGCATCGTGCGCCTCGCCGCCCCCTTCGCGCCCTTCCCGCCCGAGATCCGCCGCGAGACCGACGTCCTCCACATCGTCCGCACCTGGGAGTTCCTGAGCTCCAACCGCCTCAGCGGCCGCTGAGCGCCCGTCGGCCGGCGCTTGCCGGGGGCGGTGCACGGCGGGATACTGTCGCCCATGGACGGGGACGGCCGCGCCTGGCTCACGGGCCACTTCCTGATCGCGATGCCGCAGCTCGCGGATCCGAACTTCTTCCACACCGTCACCTTCATCTGCGAGCACAACGAGGAAGGCGCCCTGGGGCTGGTGGTCAACCGCCCGAGCGAGATGCGCCTCGGCGAGATCCTCGAGCACATGGGGATCGAGGGGGCCGAGCCCGCCGCGCGCGAGGTGCCGGTCTACGTCGGCGGGCCGGTGCAGCGCGAGCGCGGCTTCGTGCTGCACGAGCCGGTGGGCGCCTGGGCCTCCACCCTGCAGGTGAGCGAGCGCGTGGGCATCACGACCTCGCGCGACATCCTCGAGGCCATCGCCCGCGGCGCGGGGCCCGAGCGCTATCTGGTGGCGCTCGGCTACGCCGGCTGGGGGCCGGGGCAGCTCGAGCAGGAGATGGCCGACAACGCCTGGCTCAGCGGGCCGGCCGACATGCGCATCGTCTTCGAGGTGCCGGACGAGGCCAAGTGGGAGGCGGCCGCGCGCCACCTGGGGATCGACCTCGGGCGCCTGTCGGGCGAGGCCGGCCACGCCTGAGATGCCGGCCCGCCCGCGGACGGCCCTCGGCTTCGACTACGGGCTGAGGCGCATCGGCGTGGCGGTGGGCGAGACGCTCACGGGCACGGCGCGGCCGCTGGCGGTGCTGGAGGGTGCGCGCGGGCCGGACTGGGCCGGCATCGACCGTCTGGTCGAGGAATGGGGCCCCGATGCGCTGGTGGTCGGCATCCCGTACAATCTCGACGGCTCGCCGCACGCGCTCACCCGCGCCGCCGAACGCTTCGCCCGCCGCCTGGCGGCGCGCTATCGGCTGCCGGTGCACCGCATCGACGAGCGCCTGAGCACGGCCGCGGCGCGCGGCCTCATCCGGGACGCGCGCGCCGCGGGCCGGCTCGCGCGCCGCGCGCGCCGCGGCGAGCGCGACCGCGTCGCGGCCCAGGTCGTTCTCCAGGCGTGGCTGGAGGAGGCCGCGCGCCAGGGGGATCCGGCATGAGCCGCAGGCTGGACATCGACATCGACGCCGTGCTCGCCGGGATGGCCGAGGCGCTGCGCGCGCGTCTGGCCGAAGGCGGCGTCGCCGACCCCGCCATGATCGGCATCCACACCGGCGGCGTGTGGGTGGCCGAGCGCCTGCACCGCCTGCTCGGCATCTCCGAGCCGCTCGGCACGCTCGACATCTCCTTCTACCGCGACGACTTCACGCGCGTCGGCATGAACCCCCAGGTGCGGCCCTCGCACATCCCCTTCAACGTCGACGACCGCCACATCGTGCTGGTCGACGACGTGCTGCACACGGGGCGCACCATCCGCGCCGCCCTCAACGAGATCTTCGACTACGGACGCCCGGCCTCGGTGACGCTGGCGGTGCTGATCGAGCGACCGGGGCGCGAGCTGCCCATCGAGGCGCAGGTGGTGGGCCGCCACCTCGAGCTCGCGCCGAACGAGTACGTGGAGCTCGGCGGCCCCGAGCCCCTCGAGCTGCGGGTGGTGAAGAAGCGCGCGAGATGAGCGGCGCCTCGCTGCAGGTCGACGAGCGCGGCAGGCTGCGCCACTTCCTGACCGTCGAGGGCCTCGGGCGCGAGCTCCTCACCGAGATCCTCGACACCGCCGAGTCCTTCGCCGGCGTCACCGAGCAGACGGTGAAGAAGGTGCCGCTGCTGCGCGGCAAGACCATCGTCAACCTCTTCTTCGAGGCGAGCACGCGCACGCGCACCACCTTCGAGCTCGCCGCCAAGCGCCTCTCGGCCGACGTCCTCAACATCAACGTCTCCGCCTCCGCCACCACCAAGGGCGAGACCCTGCTCGACACCCTGCGCAACCTGGAGGCCATGCACGTGGACATGTTCGTGGTGCGCCACGCCGACAGCGGCGCGGCCCACTTCATCGCCCGCCACGTGCGCCCCCACGTGAGCGTGGTCAACGCCGGCGACGGCCGCCACGCGCATCCGACGCAGGCCCTGCTCGACGCCTTCACCATCCGCCGCCGCAAGGGACGCTTCGAGGACCTGGTGGTGGCCATCGTCGGCGACATCCTGCATTCGCGCGTGGCGCGCTCGCAGATCCACGCGCTCAACACGCTCGGCACCGGAGAGGTGCGCGTGGTGGCGCCGCGCACCCTGCTCCCGGCGCACGTCGAGGACCTCGGCGTGCACGTCTTCCACCGCATGGAGGACGGCCTGCGCGAGGCCGACGTCGTCATCATGCTGCGCCTGCAGAAGGAGCGCATGCGCGGCGCGCACCTGCCGAGCGAGCACGAGTACTTCCGCCTCTACGGCCTCACGGAGGAGCGCCTGGGGCTGGCGCGCCCGGACGCCATCGTCATGCATCCGGGCCCCATCAACCGCGGCATCGAGCTCGAGTCGCGCGTCGCCGACGGCCCGCGCTCGGTGATCCTGGAGCAGGTCGAGCACGGCATCGCCGTGCGCATGGCCATCATGTCCATGACCATGCGCACGGCGCAGGGCGGGGCGGCGTGAGCGCGGGCGGCGAGCGCATCCTGATCCGCGGCGGGCGCATCGTCGACCCGGCCTCGGGCTTCGACGAGAGGGGCGACCTCGCCATCGCCGACGGGCGCGTCGCCGGCGTCGTGCGTGCCCCCGAGGGCTTCGCCCCCGACCGGGTGCTGGAGGCCGCGGGGCTGGTGGTGTGCCCGGGGCTGGTGGACCTCGCCGCGCGCCTGCGCGAGCCGGGCCACGAGCACAAGGGCACCGTGGCGAGCGAGACGCGCGCGGCGGCCGCCGGCGGCGTCACCACCCTGTGCTGCCCGCCCGACACCGACCCGGTCATCGACACGCCCGCCGTGGTGGAGCTGGTGCGGCGCCTCGCGCGGGGGGCGGGCCACGCGCGCGTGGTCTGCCTGGGGGCGCTCACGCGCGGGCTCGACGGCGAGCGCCTGAGCGAGATGGCCGCGCTCGCCGAGGCCGGCTGCGTCGGCGTGGGCAACGGGCGCCGGCCGGTGCCGAACACCCTCGTGCTGCGCCGCGCCATGGAGTACGCGGCCACCTTCGGCCTCACGGTGCACATCCACCCCATGGACGCGTGGCTGCGCGACGGCGGCTGCGCCCACGAGGGCGCGGTGGCCGCCCGCCTCGGCCTGCCGGGCATCCCGGAGGCGGCGGAGACGGCCGAAGTGGCGCGCTGCCTCGCGCTCGTGGAGCAGACCGGCGTGCGCGCCCACTTCGGGCGCGTCTCCACCGCGCGCGCCGTGCGCATGATCGCGCGGGCGCGCTACGACGGGCTTCCTGTGACGGCCGACGTCGCCGCGGCGCACCTGCACCTCACCGAGGCCGACCTCGCGGGCTTCAACGCCGAGGCCCACCTCGAGCCGCCGCTGCGCACCGAGCGCGACCGCGAGGGGCTGCGCGAGGGGCTCGCGCGCGGCGTCCTCGCCGCGGTGTGCTCGGACCACGAGCCGCACGAGCCGGACGCCAAGCTCGCGCCCTTCCCCTCCACCGAGGTGGGCGCCTCCGGCCTCGAGACCCTCCTGCCGCTGGTGCTGCGCCTGGTGGACGAGGGCGTGCTCACCCTGCCCCAGGCCATCGAGCGCCTGACCGCCGGGCCCGCCGCCGTGCTCGGCCTCGAGGCCGGCACCC
This sequence comes from Gammaproteobacteria bacterium, assembly GCA_015494165.1. Classification (GTDB taxonomy): domain Bacteria; phylum Pseudomonadota; class Gammaproteobacteria; order S144-34; family S144-34; genus S144-34. Next base: position 4,133 of record WGBS01000178.1, read on the forward strand.
TGGCCGAGGGGGCGCGCGCCGACGTCTGCGTCTTCGACCCCGCCGCCGAGTGGCGCCTGGACCCCGAGCGCATGGTGAGCGCCGGGCGCAACACCCCCTTCGCGGGCTGGACCCTCAAGGGGCGCGTGCGCTGGACGCTGCTCGAGGGGCGCGTGGTGTGGGAGGCGGACTGAGGGTCCCGCGGTGGGCGGCGCGACGGCGACCATCGCCCTCGAGGACGCCGAGGTGCTCGAGCACGAGGCCTGGCCCGAGGGCCAGCACCGCCTCGTGCTGCGCGCGCCGCGCTGCGCCGCCCGCGCCGTGCCCGGGCAGTTCGTGCACCTGCGCTGCGACCCGATGCTTCCCATGCGGCGCCCGCTCTCGCTCATGGGCGCCGACCCGGCCGCGGGCACCGTGGAGCTGCTCTACAAGGTCGTGGGGCTCGGCACGGCGCGCCTCGCCGCGCGCCGCCCGGGCGAGCGCCTGAGCCTGCTCGGGCCCATCGGCCGGCCCTTCGCACCGGTGCCCGAGCGCCCGCGCGTGCTGCTGCTCGGCGGCGGCGTCGGCATCCCGCCCGTGCTCTTCCTCGCCGAGCGCCTGGCCGCGCAGGGGCCGCCGTGGCGCCCCGTGGCCCTCCTCGGCTCGGAGGCCCCCTTCCCCTTCGCGCTCGCCGAGGCGCGCGAGCCGCTCCCGGGCGCGCCGCCCGCGGCGACGGCGACCCTCGCCCGCCTCGAGCGCGCCGGCGTGCCCGCGCGGCTCGCCAGCCTGCGCGGCCACCCGGGCTGCCACCGCGGCTACGTCACGGAGCTCGCCGAGGCCTGGCTGGAGACGCTCGCCCCGGCCGAGCGCGGGCGGGTGCTGGTGTGCGCCTGCGGGCCGCACCCCATGCTCGCCGCGGTCGCGCGGCTCGCCGCGCGCCACGGCCTGCCCTGCCAAGTGGCGCTCGAGGAGCACATGGCCTGCGGGGTCGGGGGCTGCGCCGGCTGCACGGTGCCCGTGCGCGCCGGCGACGGCGCGCTCGCCATGCGCCGCGTGTGCGTGGACGGGCCCGTCTTCGACGCCGCCGAGGTCGTCTGGCGGTAGGGGTTCACGGTGGACGGCGAACGGCGGACGGACCCCCTTCCCCGGCGTGTCCCGGACAGCCCCACCCGGGGCTTCCCCGGACCGTCTACCGTAAACCGTCCACCGTAAACCTTCCGCCTTCAGCGATCGGGGTCGACCAGGCTCAGCCCCTCGGCCGCCTGCGCCAGGCTCTCGGGGTCGCGCTTGCCCAGCTTGATCATGAGGCGCACCTCGTTGGCCGAGTCGGCGTAGTGGATGGCGTCCTCGTAGGTGATCTCGCCCGCCTGGTAGAGCTCGAACAGGGCCTGGTCGAAGGTCTTCATGCCCTGCTGCGTCGAGCGCTTCATGAGGTCCTTGAGCTTGTGGATCTCGCCCTTGCGGATGAGGTCGGCGGCGAGCGGGGTGTTGATGAGCACCTCCACCGCCACGCGCCGGCCCTTGCCGTCCGGCGTGGGGATGAGCTGCTGGGCGACGATGGCGCGCAGGTTGAGCGAGAGGTCCATGAGGAGCTGGTCGCGCCGGTCCTCTGGGAAGAAGTTGATGATGCGGTCCAGGGCCTGGTTGGCGTTGTTGGCGTGCAGCGTCGACAGGCACAGGTGCCCGGTCTCGGCGAACTGGATCGCGTAGTCCATGGTCTCGCGCGAGCGGATCTCGCCGATGAGGATCACGTCCGGCGCCTGGCGCAGGGTGTTCTTGAGGGCCACCTCGTAGGACTCGGTGTCGATGCCGACCTCGCGCTGGGTGACGATGCAGCCAGCGTGCTGGTGCACGAACTCGATGGGGTCCTCGATGGTGACGATGTGGCCGTTGCTGTTCTGGTTGCGGTAGCCGATCATGGCCGCGAGCGAGGTCGACTTGCCGGTGCCGGTGGCGCCGACGAAGATCACCAGCCCGCGCTTGGTCATCGCCAGGTTCTTGAGCACCGGCGGCAGGTGCAGCTCCTCGATGGTGGGGATGCGCGTCTCGATGCGGCGCAGCACCATGCCCGCGTAGTTGCGCTGCACGAAGGCGCTGACGCGAAAGCGCCCGATGCCGGAGGCGCTGATCGCGAAGTTGCACTCGTTCGTCTCCTCGAACTCGCGCCGCTGCTTCTCGTTCATGATGCCGAGCACGGTCTCGCGCGCCTGGTCGGGCGTGAGCGCCGTCTCCGAGACCGGCTGGATGCGCCCGTGCACCTTGAGGCTCGGGGGCATGCCGGCCGTGATGAACAGGTCCGAGGCGCGCTTGTGCACCATGAGCTTGAGGAGCGCGTTCATGTCGATCGCCATGGCTCGTTCCTCCTCGCCTGCGCGGCGCACGCGCTCAGCGGAAGAGCTCCTTGTTCTGCGCCCGCGAGCGCGCCTCGTGGCGGCTGACGACGCCGCGCGCGACGAGCTCCTGCAGGTGCTGGTCGAGGGTCTGCATGCCGTGCGCCTGCCCGGTCTGGATGGCCGAGTACATCTGCGCCACCTTGTCCTCGCGGATCAGGTTGCGGATGGCGGGGGTGGCGACCATGATCTCCCAGGCCGCCGTGCGTCCGCCGCCGACCTTTTTGAGCAGGGTCTGCGAGATGACGGCGTTGAGCGACTCCGAGAGCATGGAGCGCACCATGTCCTTCTCGCCCGCCGGGAAGACGTCGATGACGCGGTCGATGGTCTTGGCCGCCGAGCTCGTGTGCAGGGTGGCGAAGACCAGGTGGCCGGTCTCGGCGGCGGTGAGCGCGAGGCGTATGGTCTCGAGGTCGCGCATCTCGCCCACCAGGATGATGTCCGGGTCCTCGCGCAGCGCCGAGCGCAGCGCCTCGCTGAAGCCGAGGGTGTCGCGGTGCACCTCGCGCTGGTTGATGAGGCACTTCTTGCTCTGGTGCACGAACTCGATGGGGTCCTCGATGGTGAGGATGTGCGCGAAGCGCGACTCGTTGATGTAGTTGATCAGCGCCGCGAGCGTCGTCGACTTGCCCGAGCCGGTGGGCCCGGTCACCAGCACCAGACCGCGCGGCTTGTCGGCGATGTCGCGGAAGACCGGCGGGCAGCCGAGGTCCTCGAGGGTGAGGATGTTCGAGGGGATGGTGCGGAAGACGGCGCCGGCGCCGCGGTTGTGGTTGAAGGCGTTGACGCGGAAACGCGCCAGCCCCTGGATCTCGAAGGAGAAGTCGGTCTCGAAGTACTCCTCGTAGTCCCGGCGCTGCTTGTCGTTCATGATGTCGTAGATCAGCGCGTGGACCGTCTTGTGGTCGAGCGCCGGGAGATTGATGCGGCGGATGTCGCCGTCGACGCGGATCATCGGCGGCAGGCCCGCCGAGAGGTGCAGGTCCGAGGCGTTGTTCTTGACCGCGAAGGCCAGCAGCTCGGCGATGTCCATCTCCCCTCCCGTGGTGGCGCGGGCGTGCGCCCGCCTTCCCGCCGGAGGCCCTGAGAAATGGTTCTTGAGGGCTCCCCCGCTCTTTTCGGCTACAGTATAGCCCTCGCCCGCGGCCGCCCGTCGACAGCGCCATGCCGGACGTCGCCCGCCGACTCGACGAGGTGCGCGCGCGCATCGCGCGCGCGGCGCGCGCCTGCGGGCGCAGGCCGGAGGAGGTCACCCTCCTCGCCGTCTCCAAGGGCCAGCCGCCCGAGGCCCTGGCCGCGGCGCACGCCGCCGGCCAGCGCCGCTTCGGCGAGAGCTATCTCCAGGAGGCGCGCGCCAAGATGGAGGCGCTCGCCGCCCTCGAGGGCCTCGAGTGGCATTTCGTCGGCCCCATCCAGTCCAATAAAGCGAAGGCGATCGCGGCGCGCTTTGACTGGGTTCACAGTCTCGACCGCGCCGACCTCGCCGAGCGCCTCGCGCGCCACCGCCCCGGGACGCTGCCCCCGCTCCAGGTCTGCATCCAGGTCAACGTCAGCGGCGAGCCCACCAAGCGAGGCGTCGCGCCGGAGGGGGCCGCCGCGCTCGCCGAGGCGGTCGCGGCCCTGCCGCGGCTGCGCCTGCGCGGGCTCATGGCCATCCCCGCGCCCGAGCGCGACCCCGCGCGCCAGCGCGCCGCCTTCGCCGCCGTGCGCGAGCTGCTCGAGGGCCTGCGCGCCGCCGGCCACACCGGGCTCGACACCCTCTCCATGGGCATGAGCGCCGACCTGGAGGCGGCGGTGGCCGAGGGCGCGACCATCGTCCGCGTGGGCACGGCCGTCTTCGGCCCGCGCCCGCCCCGGGACGCGCGCGCCTGAAGCCCGCGCGCGGCGGGTATACTGGGCGCTCGCCGCCAGGGGGGAGCGCATGGACACCGTCGACATCGCCTTCATCGGCGGCGGCAACCTCGCCGCCAGCCTGGTCGGGGGCCTGATCGCCGACGGCTACCCGGCCGCCGCCATCCGCGTCGCCGACCCGGACCCCGCCCGCCGCGAGCGCCTGGCCGCGCGCTGGGGAGTGCAGGTGCACGAGGACAACGCCGCCGCCGCGCGCGGCGCCGCCGTGCTGGTGCTGGCGGTCAAGCCGCAGGTGGTGCCGGCGGTGGCCCGCGAGCTGGGACCGCTCGCGCGCGCGCAGGGCAGCCTCGTGGTCTCGGTGGCGGCCGGCGTGCGCACGCGCGACCTCGCGCGCTGGCTCGGCTTCGAGGCCCCGCTGGTGCGCGCCATGCCCAACACGCCGGCGCTGGTGCAGAGCGGGGCGAGCGGCCTGTACGCCACCCCGGGCACGGGCGAGGCCGAGCGCGAGCGCGCCGAGTCGCTGCTGCGCGCGGTCGGGGTCACGGTCTGGGTCGAGGACGAGGACCTGATGGACGCGGTCACCGCCGTGAGCGGCAGCGGCCCCGCCTACTTCTTCCTGCTGATGGAGGCGCTCGCCGAGGCCGGCGAGCGCCTCGGCCTGGAGGCGGGGCAGGCGCGCCTGCTCGCCCTCGAGACCGCCTTCGGCGCGGCCAAGATGGCGCTCGAGGCGAGCGAGCCGCCGGCGGCGCTGCGCGCGCGCGTGACCTCGCCCGGGGGCACCACCGAGCGCGCGCTCGGCGTCCTCGAGGAGGGCGGCTTCCGCGAGCTGGTCTCGCGCGCGGTGGCCGCCGCGCGCGAGCGCGCGCGCGAGCTGGCCGACCTGCTGGGGCGCGAGCCATGAGCTACGAGCTGCAGGCGCTCACCTTCCTGGTGCAGGTGGCCTTCGGGCTCTACCTCCTGGCGGTGCTCCTGCGCCTGCTCCTGCAGTGGGCGCGCGCCGACTTCCGCAACCCCGTCGCGCGGCTCGTGCTGCGCGTCACCGACCCCCTGGTGGTGCCGCTGCGGCGCATCGTGCCCGCTGTGGCCGGCATCGATCTCGCCACCGTTCTGCTCGCACTCGCCCTGCAGGCGCTGGAGCTGGTGGTGCTGGGGCTGCTGCTCGGGCACGTGCCGGGCCCCGCGGGCCTCGCGGTCGGGAGCCTCGCGGCGCTCGCCGGCTTCGTCATCCAGATCTACACCGTCACCATCATCGTCGAGGCCGTGCTGAGCTGGATCGCCCCGGGCGGCGCCCATCCGCTCGCCTGGCTGCTGATGCAGCTCAACGCGCCCGTGCTCCGCCCGTTCCGCCGCCTGGTGCCGTCCGTCGGCGGCATCGACCTCTCGCCGCTCGTCGCCTTGATCGTGCTGCAGCTCGTGCAGATCCTTGTCGTGCAGCGGCTCGCCGACTGGGGGCGCCTGCTCGGCTGATGGCGGCCGGCGCCTCCTGGTGCCGCTGGGAGGACGGCGACCTGCTGGTGCAGGTGCGCGTGCAGCCGCGCGCGCGACGCGAGGCCATCGAGGGCGTGCGCGCCGGCCGCCTGCTGGTGCGCGTGACGGCGCCGCCCGCCGAGGGCCGGGCCAACGAGGCGGTCGCACGCCTGCTGGCAAGGGCCTGCGGCGTGCCGCGCTCGCGCGTGGAGCTCGTGCGCGGCGCCGGCGGGCGCGAGAAGACGCTGCGCGTGCGCGGGGCGCGGCGCCTGCCATGGGAGGAGGGCGGGCCGGCGTGACGCGCTTCATGGCCGGCGCGCCGCGCCCGCGCTAGGGTGGGGGCGCCGCGGGCCGACGGGAGGACCGGGACATGGCCGGTGCGGGGGACGGTACGCTGGAGCGCGAGGTCGGGGCCTACGCCGCCTCGCGCTCGGGCCTGCTCGAGGGCGTGCAGGCCTTCCAGGCCTGGCTCGAGGACTTCGGCGAGGCCAGCGCCGAGGACGACCTGCGCCTGTACGAGACGCTCGAGGCGCTGCGCCACGACCGCCTGACGGTCGCCTTCGTCGCCGAGTTCTCGCGCGGCAAGAGCGAGCTCATCAACGCCATCTTCTTCGCCGGGCACGGTCGCCGCCTGCTGCCCTCGCAGGCCGGGCGCACCACCATGTGCCCCACCGAGATCTTCCACGACGCCGACAGCGAGCGCCCCTACGTGCGGCTGCTGCCCATCGAGACACGCCGCACCGACATCCCGGTCTCGGAATACCGTCGCGATCCCATCCACTGGGTGACGCTCTACCTCGACCCCGCCGACCCCGAGGGCATGGCCGAGACCATCGCCGAGATCGTGCGCACCAAGCAGGTGCCGCTCGCCCAGGCGCGGGAGCTGGGGCTCGCGCCGCAGGACGGCAGCGCCCCCGAGACGGTCGAGATCCCCAAGTGGCGCCACGCCCTCATCAGCTTCCCGCACCCGCTGCTCGAGCAGGGGCTCACCATCCTCGACACCCCGGGGCTCAACGCGATCGGCGCCGAGCCCGAGCTCACCCTCAACGCGCTCCCCGCCGCCCAGGCCGTGCTCTTCGTGGTGGGCGCCGACACCGGCGTGACGCGCAGCGACCTCGAGATGTGGAACGAGCACGTCGCGCGCCTCGCGCGCCGCGGCGACGGGCAGGGCGTGATCGTGGTCCTGAACAAGATCGACACCCTGTGGGACGAGCTGCGCTCGCGCGAGGAGGTGGAGGCCGCCATCGAGCGCCAGCGCCAGGAGGTGGCGGGCATCCTCGGCGTGGACCCGGCGCAGGTCTTCCCGGTCTCGGCCCAGAAGGGCCTGGTGGCCAAGGTGCGCGGCGACGAGGCGCTGCTCGCCCGCAGCCGGCTGCGGGCGCTGGAGCGCCACTTCGCCGAGGCCGTGCTGCCGCGCAAGCGCGCCATCCTGCGCGAGGCGGTGCACCGCGGCGTCGGCGACCAGCTCGACAACGCGCGCAGCGTGGTCGGGGGGCGGCTGGAGCAGGCGCGCGCCCAGCTCAACGAGCTGCGCAGCCTCAGCGGCAAGAACGTGGCCGTGCTCGAGGACCTGCTGAGGAAGGCGCGCGCCGAGCAGGCCACCTACCTGCGCCACCTGCAGAGCTACCAGTCGAGCAAGCGGCTGCTGCAGAAGCAGGCGCGCGAGCTGCTCGCCGCCCTCAGCCTCGAGCGCATCGACCGCCGCATCCACGCCGCGCGCGTGGAGATGGCCAAGAGCTGGACCACCGCCGGCCTCAAGCGCGCCATGCGCACCCTCTTCGACGGCCTGCTCGAGGCCATGGCCGAGGCCGAGGCGCGCGGGCTGGAGACCCGGCGTCTGGTGGAGGCGGTCTTCCGCAAGTTCCACCGCGAGCACGGGCTGCCGCCGCTGACGCCGCGCCTGCTCGACATGGGCGCTTACGGCGCCGAGCTGCGCCGCCTGCACGAGGAGGCCGAGGCCTTCCGGCGCAGCCCCGTGACCACCATGACCGAGCAGAGCTTCGTCATCCGCAAGTTCTTCGTCTCCCTCGTCGCCGAGGCGCGCAACGTCTTCTTC
>WGBS01000179.1 GCA_015494165.1 Gammaproteobacteria bacterium
CACCGAGCTGCGCTACGGCAACGCCTATCAGCTCCTGGTGGCGGTCATGCTCTCGGCCCAGTCCACCGACAGGGCGGTCAACGAGGCCACGCGCGCGCTCTTCCGCAAGGTGCGCACGCCGCAGGACATGCTGCGCCTCGGCGAGGCGGGCCTGAAGCGCCACATCCGCTCCATCGGCCTCTACAACACCAAGGCGCGCAACATCATCGAGGCCTCGCGCATCCTGGTCGAGCGCCACGGCGGGCGCGTGCCGCGCGAGCGCGAGGCGCTGGAGGCCCTGCCGGGCGTGGGCCGCAAGACCGCCAACGTGGTGCTGAACACCGCCTTCGGCGAGCCGACCATCGCGGTCGACACCCACATCTTCCGCGTCGCCAACCGCACGGGGCTCGCGCGCGGCAGGACGCCGCGCGAGGTCGAGCGCGGGCTCGAGCGCATCGTGCCCGAGGAGTTCCGGCGCGACGCGCACCACTGGCTCATCCTGCACGGTCGCTACGTGTGCACCGCGCGCCGGCCGCGCTGCCGCGAGTGCGTGATCCGCGACCTGTGCGAGTGGGAGGGCAAGGAGCAGGCCGCGCCCGCGCGCCCCACCCGCCGGCGGGGCGCGCGCGGGGCCTGAGCACCGCCGTGCTCTTCACCGCGGACCGCGACAGCCTGCGCCGCTTCTATCTGGAGGCCTGGCGCCGCCACCGCGCCGGCATGCCGCTCGAGCCGCTCGAGCGCGAGGTGGTCGCCGTCGTCGCCGAGCACCCCGAATACCAGCCGCTGCTCGAGTGCGGCGAGGCCGCGCTCGCGCGCGACTACCCGCCGGAGCTCGGCGAGACCAACCCCTTCCTGCACATGGGCCTGCATCTCGCCATCCGCGAGCAGGCCGCGACCGACCGCCCCGCCGGCTTCCGCGCGGCCTACGCCGCGCTCGTGCGCCGCGTGGGGGACGCCCACGAGGCCGAGCACCGCATCATGGACTGCCTCGTGGAGGCGCTGTGGCAGGCGCAGCGCGCGGGCCGCCCTCCGGACGAGGCCGCCTACCTGCGCTGCGTGCGCGCGCTCGCGGGAGGCGAGCCGACGAGCGGGGGAACCGGCGGGACCTGACCGCGGTCAGAAAAGGCGTCCGGGCCGGCCCCTCCGTGCCGCCGGCCGCCCGGACGGGACGAACCACAGGCGGCGCACGACGAAGGAGTGGCACGCATGAGCGAGAACAACGACTACGGGCACCGGAACGGCACGCAGAGGGAGCGTTCGGCGCTGCGGCGCGGCGCCGTGGCGGCTGCGGTCGGCGCGGCGCTGGCTGCCGGCGGCGCGGCACAGGCGGCCGGCAATCCCTTCGCCGTGCAGGAGCTGCCGGGCGGCTACATGGTCGCGGCCAAGGGCGCGGAGGGGACCTGCGCCGGCATGAAGAAGGAAGCCGCGAAAGGCACGGCCGAGGGCCAGTGCGCGGGCATGAAGGGCGGGGCCGGCAAGAGCGCGAAGGAGGGCAATTGCGCCGGCATGAAGAAGGACGAGGAACGGGCGGCCAAGGGCGCCAAGGAAGGGAACTGCGCGGGCAACAAGAAGCCGGCCGCCGCCGCGAAGGGCAAGAAGGAGGGCCGCTGCGGCGAGGGCAAGTGCGGCAACCGCAAGTGAGCGGTGCGGCCGCGCTGGCGGGCGCGGGCCTCGGCCTGCGCCGCGCCTTCCTCGAGGAGGCGGCGGAGCGCGCGCGGGGGCCGGGGCTCGAGGCGGACTTCCTCGAGCTCGCGCCCGACAACTGGATCGGCGTGGGCGGCAGGCAGGGACGCCTGCTGCGCGCCCTCACCGAGCGCATCCCGCTGGTCTGCCACGGGCTCTCGCTCAACCTGGGCGGCACGGCGCCGCTCGACGAGGGCTTCGTGCGCGCGGTCGGCCGCTTCATGGAGGCGCACGGGGCGCTGCTCTACAGCGAGCACCTGGCCTGGTGCGCCGACGACGGCCAGCTCTACGACCTCCTCCCCATGCCCTACACCGCCGAGGCGGTGCGCCACCTGGCGGCGCGCATCCGGCGCGTGCAGGATCTCCTCGGCCAGCGCATCGCCGTCGAGAACGTCTCCTGCTACGCCGTCCCGGCGCAGGAGATGGACGAGGCCGAGTTCGTCTGCGCGGTCGCCGAGGAGGCCGACTGCCTGCTCCTGCTCGACGTGAACAACGTCCACGTCAACGCGGTCAACTTCGGCTTCGATCCCTACGCCTACATCGACCGCATGCCCCCCGAGCGCGTGGCCTACCTGCACGTGGCGGGGCACTACGTGGAGCGCCCGGACCTGCTCATCGACACCCACGGCGCGGAGGTGCCGGATCCGGTCTGGGGCCTGCTCGAGCACGCCTACCGGCGCCTCGGGCCGGTGCCGACGCTGCTCGAGCGCGACTTCAACATCCCGCCGCTCGGGGAGCTGCTCGGCGAGGTGGCGCGGGTGCGCGCGCTGCAGGCGCGCGTGGCCGGCGAGCAGCAGGCGCCGCACGCGGGGGCGGGCCATGGCTGAGGACCTGCGCAGCCTGCAGGCGCGCTTCGCGGCGCACCTGCGCGACCCGCACGCGGCCCCGCCGCCGCCCGGCGTGCCGGCCGACCGTGCCGCGGTCTACCGCGAGCTGGTCTACAACAACGTCGAGGACCAGCTCGCGGGCGCCTTCCCGGTGGCCCGGGCGACGCTCGGCGAGGAGGCCTGGCACGGCTTGGTGCGCGCCTTTCTCGCGCGCCACCGCGCGCGCACGCCGCTCTTCCCGGAGCTGCCGCGCGAGCTGCTCGCCTTCGTGGCGGAAGGCGCCGGGGGCGCGGCCCTTCCCCCGTGGCTCGGCGAGCTCCTCCACTACGAGTGGGTGGAGATCGAGGTCGCCAACGACCCGCGCGAGCTTCCGGCCGCCGGGTGCGACCCGGCGGGCGACCTCCTCTCGGGGCGTCCGGTCCTGAACCCGCTCCTCAGGCGCCTGCGCTACCGCTGGCCCGTGCACGAGATCGGCCCCGACCGCGTCCCGGACGCGCCCCCGGCCGGGCCCGTGCGGCTCGCGGTGTGGCGCGACCGCGCCGAGCGGGTGCGCTTCATGGCGCTCGCGCCCGCCGCCGAGCGCCTGCTCGAGCTGCTCGAGCGCGGGCCGCGCCTGACGGGCGGCGAAGCGCTGCGCCGTGCGGCCGCCTCGCTCGGCCTGCCGGACCCGGAGGCCGCGGCCGCGGCGGGGGCAGCCACGCTCGCGGCGCTGCGCGAGGCGGACGTGCTGCTCGGCACCCGCCGGGCGGGGCCCGACGCCTGAGGCGCCGATGACGCCGCCCCCGGGCACGCCCTGGCCGCTCTTCGCCCTGGAGCTGCTGTCCGCGCTGTTCATCTTCGTCGTCGGCAGCGCGGTGCTCGCCATCGCCGTGCTCGCGGTCGTGGACCTGACGCAGCGGCGCGATGCGGTGCGCCGCAACTACCCGGTGCTCGGGCGGCTGCGCGGCGTGCTCGAGCACCTGGGCCGCTTCTTCCGCCACTACGTCGCGGCCCTCGACCGCGAGGAGCTGCCCTTCAACCGCGCAGAGCGCCGCTGGGTCTACCGCGCCGCCGCCGGCGAGCGCCCGGTGGCGGCCTTCGGCTCCACACGCGACCTCCGCCCGGCGGGCACCGTCTACTTCGTCAACGCGCCCTTCCCCGCCCCGGAGGCCGAGCCCCGCGAGCCCTCGGCGGTCACGGTGGGCGCGCACTGCGCCCGCCCCTACCGCACGGCCGGCATCTTCCACGTCTCGGCCATGAGCTACGGGGCGCTCTCGCGCCCGGCGGTGCTCGCGCTCTCGCACGGCGCACACATGGCCGGCTGCTGGCTCAACACCGGCGAGGGCGGGCTCGCGCCCGCGCACCTCGACGGCGGCTGCGACCTCGTCTTCCAGATCGGCACCGCCAAGTTCGGCGTGCGCGACGCCGACGGCCGCCTCGACCCCGAGGCCCTGCGCCGCGTCGCGGCCCGCGAGCGGGTGCGCATGATCGAGATCAAGCTCGCCCAGGGCGCCAAGCCCGGCAAGGGCGGCATCCTGCCTGCCGGCAAGGTCACCCCGGAGGTGGCCGGTATTCGGGGGATCCCGGTGCATACCGCTTCCATCAGCCCCAACCGCCATCCGGAGATCAGCAGTGAGGACGATCTGCTGGACATGCTCAACCACATCCGCGAGGTCACCGGCAAGCCGGTGGGCTTCAAGGCCGTCCTCGGCGCATGGGGCTGGCTGGACAGCCTGTTCGAGGCCATCAACCGCCGTGGCGCCGACAGCGCGCCGGACTTCATTACCATCGACTCTGCCGACGGCGGTTCGGGCGCGGCCCCGGCTAGCCTGATGGACTACATGGGTCTGCCCCTGCGCGAGAGCCTGCCCCTGGTCATCAACAAGCTGGGGGAATACGGCCTGCGCGCGCGCATCCGGGTGATTGCCTCGGGGCGGCTGGTGACCCCCGGTGACGTGGCCTGGGCCCTGTGCGTGGGGGCGGATTTCATCAATTCCGCCAGGGGATTTATGCTGGCGCTGGGCTGCATCCAGGCCATGCAGTGCAACCGCAACACCTGTCCCACGGGGATCACCACCCATAATCCCCGCCTGCAGAAGGGCCTCAACCCCGCCGACAAGGCCGTGCGCGTGAAACAGTACGTGGAGAACATGCGCCACTCGGTGGGCGTCATCGCCCATTCCTGCGGCGTCCACGAACCGCGCCAGTTGCGCCGTTTCCACGCCCGCATGGTGACCGAAAACGGCCAGTCGAAGCCCCTCGACGAGATCTACGGCCCGGACGTGGAATAAGCCCTTTTCATGACATGGGTCAAATACACCCGCCCGCCGCGCGTATTCCCACCCCGGGTGCTGGCGTATAATCAAATCCTGATTTACTCCCCTGGTTTACCCTGGGGACAGGCGGGAAGTTGAGGACGCAGCGGAGATCCGCGACGATGAGTGAACTGGTCGATCCCTTTGGCAGAAAGATCCACTACCTGCGCCTGTCGGTGACGGATCGCTGCGACCTGCGCTGCCAGTACTGCATGCCGGAGGGCTTTTCCGACTTCGAGGAACCCGAGGACTGGCTGAGCTTCGAGGAGATCACCCGCGTGGTACGGGCCTTTGCCGAACTCGGCACGCACCGCATCCGCATCACCGGCGGCGAGCCGCTGGTGCGCAAGGGGATCCCCGAACTGGTGGAAGGCCTGGCAGCCCTGCCCGGCATCGATGATCTCTCCCTGTCCACCAACGCCACGCGCCTGCGCAAGCTCGCCGGGCCGCTGCACGCCGCCGGCATCCGACGCCTCAATGTCAGCCTGGATTCCCTCGACCCCGATACCTATCGGCGCATTACGAAGGGTCGCCTGGACAAGGTGCTCGACGGCCTCATGGCGGCGAAGGCAGCGGGCTTCGCGCCCATCAAGATCAACATGGTGGTCATGAAAGGGATCAATGACCACGAGGCCGAGGCCATGGTGGAATTCTGCATGGAGCACGGCTTCACCCTGCGCTTCATCGAGACCATGCCCGTGGGCGACACCGGGCGCGAAGCCAGCGCGCAGTACATCGGCCTCGATGTCATTCGCGCGCGCCTCGCCGAGCGCTACACGCTTACCGACGGCCACCTCTCCGGCGGCGGCCCGGCGCGCTACGTGCGCGTCAACGACAGCCCGCTGCACATCGGCTTCATCACGCCCATGTCGCAACACTTCTGCGACACCTGCAACCGCGTTCGCCTGTCCGCCGACGGCACCCTCTACCTGTGCCTCGGCCAGGACGACCACTACGCCCTGCGTCCCCTGCTGCGCGCCGGCATCGGCGACGCCGAGCTGCGCGAACACATCGCCCACGCCATCTCGCTGAAGCCGGAACGCCACGAGTTCCGCGAGGCCCCCGGCAAGGTGGTGCGCTTCATGTCCATGACCGGCGGCTGAGCCGGCCGGGGGACAGGGAATTTTTTTGCCTCCCATGGTCTAACTGGCGAACCCACAGGAAGTGAGCGCCATGACCACAACAAAGATACGGTTTTTCCCCCTTCTGTTCCTTGTGCTCGCCTTCGCCCCCGGCGGGGCCGCGCTGGCCGCCGACTTCACCACCGTCGAACAGGTGCTCGCCGCCGACACGCCACCCGACGGCGTGGTCTTCGAGAT
>WGBS01000180.1 GCA_015494165.1 Gammaproteobacteria bacterium
GCCGTGAGCGGCATCGCCGGCCCCGGCGGCGGGACGCCGGAGAAGCCCGTGGGCACCGTCTGGCTCGCGTGGGCGCGGGCGGGCGCGGGCGTGCGCACGCGGCTCGCCCGCTTCGCGGGCGACCGCGAGGCCGTGCGGCGGCAGACGGTGCGCGCTGCGCTCGAGGGCCTCCTCGATGTCCTCGGCGGCTGAGGCCGAGGGGGACGGGGGCCGCCGCGAGCGCCTGTTCTTCGCCCTGTGGCCGGATCGCGAGGTGCAGGAGGCGCTCGCACGCCAGGCCCGCCGGCTCGTGCGCAAGGCCGGGCGTCGCATCCCGCCCGAGCGCATCCACATGACACTGGTCTTCCTCGGGTGGGTGGATCCTGCCACCCGCGCCTGCCTCGAGCGCGCGGCGGGCGCGGTCGTCGTCCCGCCCTTCGAGCTCCTCGTCGACCGCGCCGGCGCCTTCCCGCGCGCGCGCGTGGTGTGGGCGGGGCCGGGCGCGGCGCCGGCGCCGCTGGCCGCGCTCGAGGAGGCGCTGCGCGGGGCGGCGGCACGCTGCGGGCTGGAGACGGACCCGCGCCCCTTCGTGCCCCACGTCACGCTCGCGCGCAAGGCGGCTCCGGTGCCGGCCGGGCCGCTTCCCGAGCCGGTGCGCTGGCCCGTGGCGGACTTCGCGCTGGTGCGCTCGCGCCTGCGCCCGGGCGGGGCCGAATACGAGGTGCTGCGGCGCTGGCCGCTGCGCGCCTGAGCGCCCGCGCGGCCTCGTCGCGCGGTGTGCGACTGTGGGATAATCTCCGGAATCCTGAACCGCAGGCGGAGACGAGGCAGGCGAGGCCGGGGGAGGACATGGACGAGAACCGCAAGAAGGCACTGGCGGCGGCGCTGACCCAGATCGAGCGCCAGTTCGGCAAGGGCTCCGTGATGCGCCTGGGCGACGGCTCGGCGGCGCGCGACGTGGACGTGATCTCCACGGGCTCGCTGGGCCTCGACATCGCCCTCGGCATCGGCGGGCTGCCGCGCGGGCGCGTGGTCGAGATCTACGGCCCGGAGTCCTCGGGCAAGACCACGCTCACCCTGCAGGTGATCGCCGAGGCGCAGAAGGCCGGCGGCACGGCCGCCTTCATCGACGCCGAGCACGCCCTCGACCCGGTCTACGCGGAGAAGCTCGGCGTCAACGTCGAGGACCTCCTGGTCTCGCAGCCCGACACCGGCGAGCAGGCGCTCGAGATCGCCGACATGCTGGTGCGCTCGGGGGCCATCGACGTGGTGGTGATCGACTCGGTGGCGGCGCTCACGCCCAAGGCCGAGATCGAGGGCGAGATGGGCGACTCGCACGTGGGTCTGCAGGCGCGCCTGATGTCGCAGGCGCTGCGCAAGCTCACCGCCAACATCAAGCGCTCCAACACCCTGGTGATCTTCATCAACCAGATCCGCATGAAGATCGGGGTCATGTTCGGCAACCCCGAGACCACCACCGGCGGCAACGCGCTCAAGTTCTACTCCTCGGTGCGCCTCGACATCCGCCGCACGGGCACGATCAAGAAGGGCGACGAGGCCATCGGCAACGAGACGCGCGTCAAGGTGGTCAAGAACAAGCTCGCTCCGCCCTTCAAGCAGGCGGAGTTCGAGATCCTCTACGGCGAGGGCATCTCGCGCGAGGGCGAGATCCTCGACCTCGGCGTGCGCCAGGGCATCGTGGACAAGTCCGGCGCCTGGTACAGCTACCAGGGCGAGCGCATCGGCCAGGGCAAGGAGAACGCGCGCCAGTTCCTGCGCGAGCACCCGGAGACGGCGGCCGAGATCGAGCGCCGCATCCGCGAGCAGCTCCTGCCGCAGCGGGCGGCGAGCGGTGAGCCCGCGGAGGCCGAGGTCGAGTGAGGGCGGCGCGCGCGCCCGGGCGCTGAGGCTGCTGGCGCGGCGCGAGCACAGCCGCGCCGAGCTCGCCGCCAAGCTCGGCGCGCGCGGGCACGGCAGGGAGGAGATCGAGGCCGCCCTCGCGGGGCTCGCCGAAGCCGGCCTGCAGAGCGACGCCCGCTACGCCGAGGCCTACGCCCGCAGCCGGATGGAGCGCGGCTACGGCCCGCTGCGCATCCGTGCCGAGCTCGCCGCGCGCGGCGTGGACGAGGCGCTCGCCGAGCGGGCGCTGACGGCCCTCGGCGCCGACTGGACGGCGCAGGCGGCGGCGCTGCGCGCGCGCCGCTTCGGTCCCGGCCTGCCGCGCGCGGGCGCCGAGCGCGCGCGTCAGGCGCGCTGGCTCGCCGCGCGCGGCTTCCCGGCCGAGGTCGCGCGCGCGGTGCTGAAGGGATGGGAGAGCGACGATGAGCGCTGAGGCAGGTGGAGGCGCGGCGCGCGCCGCCGCGGGGCGCCGGCCGACGAGCTCGGCCGAGCTGCGCCGCGCCTTCCTGGACTTCTTCCGCGAGCGCGGGCACGAGATCGTGCCCTCGAGCCCGCTCGTGCCGGCCAACGACCCCACGCTGCTGTTCACCAACGCCGGCATGGTGCAGTTCAAGGACGTCTTCCTGGGGCTCGAGCGGCGTCCCTACACGCGCGCGGCGAGCTGCCAGCGCTGCCTGCGCGCCGGCGGCAAGCACAACGACCTCGAGAACGTCGGCTACACGGCCCGGCACCACACCTTCTTCGAGATGCTGGGCAACTTCAGCTTCGGCGACTACTTCAAGCGCGAGGCCATCGCGTGGGCGTGGGAGTTCCTGACCGGCGTGCTGGGCATCGACCCGCA
Source organism: Gammaproteobacteria bacterium (assembly GCA_015494165.1). Taxonomy (GTDB): domain Bacteria; phylum Pseudomonadota; class Gammaproteobacteria; order S144-34; family S144-34; genus S144-34. The sequence continues at coordinate 2,720 of WGBS01000180.1, forward strand.
GCGGCTGTGGGTGACGGTCTACGAGGACGACGACGAGGCGGCGCGCATCTGGCTCGAGGAGATCGGCGTCGACCCGGCGCGCTTCCGGCGCATCGGCGACAAGCCCGGCGCGCCGCGCTACGAGTCCGACAACTTCTGGTCCATGGGCGACACGGGGCCCTGCGGGCCGTGCAGCGAGATCTTCTACGACCACGGGCCGGAGCTCCCGGGCGGCCCGCCCGGCAGCCCCGACGCCGACGGCGACCGCTACGTCGAGATCTGGAACCTCGTCTTCATGCAGTACAACCGCCAGCCGGACGGCACGCTCGAGCCGCTGCCGCGGCCCTCGGTGGACACCGGGATGGGGCTCGAGCGCCTGGCGGCGGTGATGCAGGGGGTCCACTCCAACTACGACACGGACATCTTCCGCCACCTGATCGCGGCGGCGGCGCGGCTCGCGGGCGTGGAGGACACGGGCTCGAGCTCGCTGCGGGTCATCGCCGACCACATCCGCGCCAGCGCCTTCCTCGTCGTCGACGGCGTGGTTCCCTCGAACGAGGGCCGCGGCTACGTGCTGCGGCGCATCATCCGCCGCGCCGCGCGCCACGGCCACAAGCTCGGCCTGCGCGAGCCCTTCCTGTGGCGCCTGGTGGAGCCGCTGGTCGAGGTCATGGGCGAGGCCTATCCGGAGCTCGTCGAGGGCCGCGAGCGCGCCGAGCGCACCATCCGCCGCGAGGAGGAGCGCTTCGCCGAGACCCTGGAGCAGGGGCTGCGCATCCTCGACCAGGAGCTCGCGCGCCTCGAGGGCCGCACCATCCCGGGCGAGCTCGTCTTCCGGCTCTACGACACCTACGGCTTCCCCACCGACCTGCTGCGCGACGTCGCCCTGGAGCGCGGGCTGGAGCTCGATCTTGCGGGCTTCGAGCGCGAGATGGCGCGCCAGCGCGAGCGCGCGCGCGCCGCGAGCCGCTTCGAGACCGACTACGCGGCGCCGGCGGCGCTCGAGGGCTGCACGAGCGAGTTCGTCGGCTACGAGCGCCTCGAGGAGGAGGCGACGGTGGTGAAGCTCCTCAAGGACGGGCGCGAGGTCGAGCGGCTCGGCCTCGGCGAGGAGGGCGCCGTGATCCTCGACCGCACGCCCTTCTACGCCGAGTCCGGCGGGCAGGTGGGCGACCGCGGCTGGATCACCGCAGACGGTGGGGCGGAGTTCGAGGTGCGCGACACCCAGCGCGTCGGCGGCGCGCACGCGCACCTCGGCGTGGTGCGCGCCGGGGCGCTGGCGGTGGGCCAGCGCGTGAGGGCGCGCGTGGACGAGGCGGCGCGCCGCGCCACCGCCCTCAACCATTCCGCCACACACCTGCTGCACGCGGCGCTGCGCCGGGTGCTGGGGCCCCACGTGCAGCAGAAGGGCTCGCTGGTCGCCCCGGACCGCCTGCGCTTCGACTTCTCCCACGACGCGCCGCTGACGCGCGAGCAGATCGAGGCCGTCGAGCGCCTGGTCAACGAGCAGATCCGGCGCAACGCCGAGGTGCGTGCCGAGGTGCGCCCCTACGAGGAGGCCGTGGCCGCCGGCGCCATGGCGCTCTTCGGCGAGAAGTACGGCGACGAGGTGCGGGTGCTGAGCATCGGCGACTTCTCCGTGGAGCTCTGCGGCGGCACGCACGTGCGCCGCGCCGGCGACATCGGGCTGTTCAAGATCGTCTCGGAGTCGGGCGTGGCGGCCGGCGTGCGCCGCATCGAGGCCGTCACGGGCGAGCGCGCCCTGCGCTGGGTGGAGGAGAACGAGGAGCGCCTGCAGCGCGTGGCGGAGCTCCTGCGCGGCCGCCCGGAGGAGGCCGACGAGAAGCTGCGCCAGCTCCTCGAGCGCCAGCGCCGGCTCGAGCGCGAGCTCGAGCGCCTGCGCCAGCGGCTGGCGGCGGGCGGCGCGGGCGACCTCGCCGCGCACGTGGTCGAGGTCGAGGGCGTCAAGGTGCTCGCCGCGCGCCTCGACGGTGCCGACGCCAAGGCGCTGCGCAGCGCCGTCGACCAGTGGAAGGCGCGCCTCGGCAGCGCCGTGGTCGTCCTCGGCACGGCCGGCGAGGACGGCAAGGTGCGGCTCGCGGCGGGGGTCACCGACGATCTCACGGGCCGTCTCAAGGCCGGCGAGCTGGTCAACGAGGTCGCCGCCCGCGTCGGCGGCCGCGGCGGCGGGCGCGCCGATTTCGCCCAGGCGGGCGGCACCGACGCGGCCCGCCTCGACGAGGCCCTGGCCGCGGTGCCCGGGCTCGTGCGCGCGCGCCTCGCGGGCTGACGCTTGCCGGCTGCGGCGGCGCTGTCGTTAAATACCGCGCCTTCCGCGGGGACGCGATCCGGAAGCCCTGAAAAATTTTTTCAGGGCTTCCCCGCGGCCAGGGATGGCCGCGGGAAGGCGCGCCCGTCGTGCGCGACTTCGGGCACCGCAGCTGGTCTCGGCGCCCAGGGTGAAGCCGACGGTGCGGTTTGCGGGCGCGCGCGCCGATGGGCCGCGACTGCGCTGCGCGCCCGTGCCCACGGCGCTATGCACAGGGAAGTGCATGACGATACGGAGAGAAATCGAAATGGCCGCGAAGCGCTTCAGCGCTGATTCAATCCGCGGAGCGGATTGATCAGTTCAATGGCACTGATCGTCCAGAAGTACGGCGGCACCTCGGTCGGCTCGATCGAGCGCATCGAGCACGTCGCCGACAAGGTGGCCGCCACGCGCAGGCAGGGCCACCAGGTGGTGGTGGTGGTCTCGGCCATGAGCGGGGAGACCGACCGCCTCCTGGGGCTCGCGCGCGCCATCAGCGAGCGGCCGGACCCGCGCGAGCTCGACGTGCTGCTTGCCACCGGCGAGCAGGTCACCATCGCCCTGCTGGCCATCGCGCTCGCCAAGCGCGGCTGTCCGGCACGCTCCTACACCGGGGCCCAGGTCCACATCCTCACCGACAGCGCCCACAACAAGGCGCGCATCCGCGACATCGACGCCGCGCGCGTGCGCCGCGACCTCGCCGAGGGCCGCGTGGTGGTGGTGGCCGGCTTCCAGGGCGTGGACGAGCACGGCAACATCACGACGCTCGGGCGCGGCGGCTCGGACACCACGGCCGTGGCGCTGGCCGCCGCGCTCGGGGCCGACGAGTGCCAGATCTTCACCGACGTCGACGGCGTCTACACCACCGACCCGCGCGTGGTCCCCGAGGCGCGCCGCCTCGACCGCATCACCTTCGAGGAGATGCTGGAGATGGCGAGCCTCGGCTCCAAGGTGCTCCAGATCCGCGCCGTCGAGTTCGCGGGCAAGTACAACGTGCCGCTGCGCGTGCTCTCCACCTTCGAGGAGGGCCCCGGCACCCTGATCACCTACGAGGAGCCCGAGATGGAGCAGCCGCTGATCTCCGGCGTGGCCTTCAACCGCGACGAGGCCAAGCTCACGGTCGTGGGCGTGCCCGACCAGCCGGGCGTGGCCTGGCGCATCCTGGGCCCCATCGCCGAGGCCAACATCGAGGTGGACATGATCGTGCAGAACGTGGGCGAGGACGGCACCACCGACTTCACCTTCACCGTCCACCGCAACGACTACCCGCAGGCGCTCGAGATCCTGCGGCGCACGGCGGAGGCGCTCGGCGCGCGCGAGGTCACGGGCGACGACCGCATCGTCAAGATCTCGCTGGTCGGCGTCGGCATGCGCTCGCACGCCGGCATCGCCAGCCGCATGTTCGAGGCCCTGGCGAAGGAGGGGATCAACATCCGCATGATCTCGACCTCCGAGATCAAGATTTCGGTGGTCGTGGACGAGAAGTACCTCGAGCTCGGCGTGCGTGCGCTGCACGAGGCCTTCGACCTCGCGCGCGCGCCCGGCGAGGGGGAGGGCCAGCAGGCCGCCGAAGGCCCGTCCGCGGGCTGAACGCCCGGCCATGGGGTATACTTGACGGCGGGAAGCAAAGGCCGGAACCGTCGCCCGTCCCGTCCCGGCGGCGCGGCGGCTTCGCAACACAACCGCACGCACAATAAGGCACAAGGCACATAAGGGAGGCCCAGGCAGGCCTTCAGGCCCCGCGGCGCGTGCCGATAACGACACAGGGAGAGGGAACCGAAGGGAATCCGGTCGCGCGCGGCCCCGGGGAGGCGACGGGGTGATTGACGGACAAGGAGCGGAACCATGCTGATTCTCACGCGCAGGGTGGGCGAGACGCTGATGATCGGTGACGAGGTGACCGTCACCGTCCTCGGGGTGCGCGGCAACCAGGTCCGCATCGGCGTGAACGCGCCGAAGGAGATCGCGGTCCACCGCGAGGAGATCTACGAGCGCATCAAGCGCGAGCGCGAGCAGGCGCAGGGGCCGGCCGGCGCCGAGGCGCCGGCGTCCGGCGGCGAAGGCGAGGGCTGAGCTTGTCGCCCGCCGGGGCCGCGGCTATCCTAGCCGCCGACGGGCCCTGCGGCCCGGTCCCCGGAGAGATGGCCGAGCTGGTCGAAGGCGCTCCCCTGCTAAGGGAGTAAGGGGCCAAAAGCCCCTTCGAGGGTTCGAATCCCTCTCTCTCCGCCATATCCTCCCTTTGCTCCCGTGCGCTCAGGAGCTTAGCGGCGGGGGCCTTCCCGTGTCATCCGTTGTGTAGGCCAATGGCGCCGGCCTCGCCGTGCTCGGCGGACTTCGGCGGCCGGCCGCCTTTTTCCTGACGCGTCGGGGCTTTTGCGCCGGTCATGCGGGCGGCTGGTGCCGGGGATGCCCTTTCCGTCCGCGCGCTCCGCCTCGGGGCGTGAGCACCATGCAACCTTGCCCCGCATCCCCACCTGGCGGACGATCCCCGGGGCGAGGCCCGGCGCGGAGGTCGTTTGGCGCATGGGTGGCACACTGGGCCAGGCTGTGCCATGCTGATGGCAGCATGACCGGAGCGCTGGCCGTATGGCACGAAGCGACAACGAGGTCCACGTCGGGGCGCAGGGAAGGGTCGTGATCCCTGCAGCCTTGCGCAAGGCGCTCAAGCTGAAGCGGGGCGATCGGCTCGTCGCCCGGAAAGTGGGCGAGAGCCTGGTCCTGGAGCGGCGCGAGGCGCTGGAGCGGCGCTTGCAGGAGCGTTTCGCGCACATCCCATCCGACGTCAGCCTCGTCGACGAGCTCATCGCGGATCGGCTGGCCGAGGCGGAGCGGGAGGAGCGGCGCTGACGATGGGGGTCGTGCTGGATGCCTCCGCCCTGCTCGCGTTTCTGCACCGCGAGCCCGGCGGGGAGCACGTGCCGCCGTTGCTCGACGGTGCGCGCGTTTCCACGGTCAACTGGACCGGGGACTCTGATCAATCCGCTGCGCGGATTGATCAGCGCTAAGGCGCTTCGCGCCCATTTTGATTTTTTCCTGTGTTGCCATGCACCTCCATGTGCATGGCGCCGTGGGCACGGGCGCGTAGCGCAGTCGCGGCCCATCGGCGCGCGTGCCCGCAGGCGGCACGGTCGGCGATGCCCCGGGCACCAGCCTCGGCCTAGGCGCCCGAAGCCACGCACGGCGGGCGCGCCTTCCCGCGGCCGTCCCTGGCCGCGGGGAAGCCCTGAAAAATCGAATTTTTCAGGGCTTCCGACCCAGAAGGCCGTGGAGCGCGGAGTGGAGACCGACGGCATGCGGGAAGGGCTCATGGAGCTGGGCGTGGTCTTCGAGCCCTTCACCGCCGATCACGCAGAAACGGCGGCGCTCCTGCGCGCCCGCACCCGCGAGCGAGGCCTGTCGCTTGCGGACCGTGCCTGCCTGGCGCTGGCACTGGACAGGGGCCTGAAAGTCGTGACGGCGGATCGCGCTTGGGCGGAGCTTGGGCTCGAGGTCAAGGTCGAGCTCATCCGCTGACCGGTTCGCCGGATGCCGTACGTGACGCCACGGATCCGCGCGGGCGGGCTCAGCCGCTCGAGCCGTCGTCGCGGCGGATCTCGACGTCCACGGGGCAGCCGTTCTCGTCGAGGCGCAGCTGCACGTCGATGGGCCGGCCGCAGTGCGGGCACTCCTCGAGCAGGTCGTCCTCGGGCGCGTTCTCGTCCAGCGTCAGATCGATGCGGGCGCCGCACCAGGGACAGCGGTCGTGCAGCTCGACGATGGTCATCGCTCCACGCTCCCCGTTGTCGGACCGTACCCCAAGGATCGGGGTGGCGGGGCCGGCCTTCAAGGCGCGCGCGGCGTGCGCCGGCCTTCCCTTGACGCAGGCGCCGGCGCCTCCGATAATCGCGCGTCCTTCCCCGCGCGCCCGTAGCTCAGCTGGATAGAGCGTCAGGCTACGAACCTGAAGGTCGGGGGTTCGAATCCTCCCGGGCGCGCCATCTCCTCGCTTGGCGTCGGCGCACGGCGCAGCGTTCACGGCCTGAAGCGGGCGACGGCGCGCTCCAGCGCGCGCACCGCGCGCGGGTCGGCGCGCGGCCCGTAGCGCGCCGCCACGTACAGCGCCGTGATGCGCCGGATGGCGGCGGCATGCCGCGGCAGGCGCCGCTCGGCGCGGCGGGCGTAGGCCCAGGGGGCGTCGCTCGCGGCCGCGTCCACCCCGTGCCGGGCCAGCCGGCGCCGGAAGCGGGCCCAAGCCGCCACGGCGGGATCCGTGCGGGGGCGGCGCAGCGCCCACCAGGCGCCCGCCAGCAGGGCGAGCGGCGCCGCGAGGGCGAGCAGCAGGCCGAGCGCCTCCCACGGCCGCGCGGCGGCGAGGCCCAGGCGGGCGAGGAGCGCCTCCTGCATGCGCGGGCCGTAGCCCAGCACCCAGTGGGTCCAGGCCGCATCGACGGCATCCCACCAGCGCGCGAGCGTGCCGGCGAGCCCCACGCCCCGCGGGCGGAAGCGCACTCCGGCGGCGGTCGAGGCCGCCGGGTCGATGGCGCGCTCGAGCCGGCCGGGGGCGGCGGTGAGCGTGGGGTCGACCCGGATCCAGCCCCGGCCCGGCAGCGCCACCTCGACCCAGGCGTGGGCGTCGGCGCGGCGCACGACGAGCTCGCCCGTGAGGGGGTTCCACTCGCCGCCCAGGTAGCCCGTGACGATGCGTGCGGGCACGCCCGCGGCGCGCATGAGCAGGGCGAAGCTCGCGGCGAAGTGCTCGCAGAAGCCCCGCCGGCTGCGGAACAGGAAGTCCGTGACGGGGTCGCCGCGCGGCCGCCCGGGCCGGAGGGTGTAGACCAGCCCCCGCTGGCGGTACCAGGCGAGCGCGGCTTCCACCGTGCCCGCCGTATCGCCTCCTTCACGCCGCAGCCGCCGGGCGAGGGCGCGCACCTGGGGCGTGAGGCGCGGCAGCGCCAGGGCGCGGCCGAGCTCGCCGGCGCGCGCCGGCAGGGCGGCGCCCGGAAGCGAGCGGACCTGGTAGACCAGCACCCGGTCGACGGGGCGCGGCCACAGCAGCGTTCCGCCGGGGCCGGCGCGCGCCCCCTCCGGCACCGCGGCGGGCGGATCGAGCGCGGGGAGTGCCCGGCCTCCGCCCGGCAGCAGCGTCACGGTCTGCTCGACGCCTTCGCCCGCCGCTCCGGTGGGGAGGGCGGCGGCCGGCTGGCGCGCCGTCCACCAGCGCACCCCGTCGGTGCGGTCGAGGACCCGCGCGCGCCAGTAGCGCAGGGCGGGCGGCGGCGGGCCTGCAGGGAGCCGCACGCGCATCGCCACCGCATCGGAGCGGGCGAGCTCGGCCACGCGGCCCAGCACGAGATCCTCGCCGAGCCCCGTCACGCCCCGGTCCGACGGCCCCCACAGCGGCCCGCCGAGGCGGGGAAAGAGGAAGAAGAGCACCAGGGCGAGCGGCGCCGCCTGTGCGAGCAGGGCGCCCGCACGCCGCAGGAGGGCGCGGGGCGGAAGCTCCGGCATGGCCACCGCGGCCAGCGCGGCGAGGGCGAGCCACACGACGGCGAGCGCGAGGAGGAGGCGCGGGAGCGCGGGGTCGTGGACCAGGGCCACGGCGGCCACGACGAAGGCGAGCAGGGCGGCGAGCGCCGCATCGCGCCGGGTGCGGAGCTCGAGCAGCTTGAGGGCCGCGCCCAGCAGCAGGAGCAGAGTGCCCGGCGCCTGGTCGAGGAGCGTGCGATGCGCGGCGAGCACCACGAGCACCGCGCCTGCCACGGCCGCGGCGCGGAGCGCACGCCCCGGCAGCGCCCAGCCGCGGCGCTGCGCCGCGAGGCGCCACAGCGCAGCCGCCCACACGGCCCCCACTGCGGGCGGGGGGACTGCGCCGAGGAGCAGGGCCGCGGCGGCGGCCAGCGCCAGCGCCGGCCAGGTGACGGCGCGCGGCGCGAGCCTTTGCCCCTTGCCTAGCGCGGCCATCGGGCGAGCGCCTCCAGGCAGCGGGCGCGCTGGCGCGGGCCGGCCCCTGCGGGCACGGTGCGGCCGGGCAGGACGAGCCCGTACTCGAGGCCGCGGCGGTGCGCCTCCAGCACCCAGCGGCACAGGAGCGAGAGCCGCGCCTCGGCGCCGCCCGCGCAGGCCTCCCAGCGCAGCATGCGCGGCGCGCCCTCGGGCTCGGCGAAGCGGCGCGCGTGCAGGCCGCGCCCGCGCGCGGCGAGCGGCCAGTGGATGCGGCGCAGGCTCTCGCCCTGTCGCCACGGGGCGAGGTCGTGGAGCTCCCCCTCGGGTCCGGCGGTCCGGGCAGGGGAGTCCTCCCGCGCGTCTCGCGCCACGTCCGAGGGGAGCGGGCGCGACGCGGCCGGCCGCGGGTACACCCAGGCCGCGGCGCCCGTCTCCACCAGCGTCCAGGCGCGGAACAGCCCGAGCGGCCGCGTGGTCTCGATGCGCAGCGGGTCCAGGGGGAGCCAGCCGCGCCGCGGCGCATCGAGCGCTAGCAC
>WGBS01000181.1 GCA_015494165.1 Gammaproteobacteria bacterium
GCCGAAGGCGCCCCCGCCGCAGAGGGTTTCGCGGCCGGCGGAGCGCCTCCGTCGCAGTCTCCCGAAGCCGCCGCCGAAGGGCCTGCCCCGCACCCAACCCCGGGCGGCCGGCACGGGCCTGCCGCGCGTCCCAGCGCCCTCCGCTGCCCGTCCCCCCGCGACGAGGCGGCTGCCGGCTGCGGGCACGCTGCGGCGCGGCCTCGCGCCGGGCGGCAGGCCGCGGGCGGGCGGCTTCACCCCGCCCCCGGGCGCGCGTCCCGTGAGCGGCACCGACCGCCCCGCGGGCGGCGGCTTCGCCGCGGGCGTCCCCGTCGTGGAGCGGGCGGCCGAGATGGCGGCGGAGGCAATGCGGCCCGCCATCACGGGGGTCGGCGGACCCGCCTGGCACGCGGCGGGCGCCTGCGTGGACGCGGCCGTTCTCAACATCCCCCAGGGCAGGACGGTGCTGGTCCTGCGGGGGCGCAACCTGCGGGGGCCGGGATGGCAGGTGCGGGTGACGCACGGCCCGCTCCGGGGCCTCACGCGCGCGCGGCCGCTCGACATCGCGCTCGAGTGGAAGGCCGACCATATCGGTCTGCGCCCGCGGCCCGGCCTCGGCTTCGAGCCGAGCCCCGGCGGCCGGCCGGGCGAGCGGCGCTACGTGCTCGTGCGGCTGCTCGACGGCTCCGGGCGGACGCTCGCCCGCAAGGCCCTGCCGACCTGCCCGGGACGCGCGGAGGTCGAGCTCGTGGTCGAGGCTCCGCCCCGCTGCCGCGCGCCCCGGCTCGAGCACCTCGTCCTCACGGGCACCTACGTCACCCCGAACGGGGAGCGCAAGCGCATCCCGGCGCGCCGCGGCGCGGCGCTGCGCCCGGCGCGGGTGCGCACCGAGCGCATCGGCGAGGCCCAGCGCCTGCGCGCCGAGGGCGTCGTGCTGGACCTGCCGCGCGAGACCGCCTTCGCGCGCGGTCCCGTCACGCTGCGGGCCGTCTACGACAGCGACTGCTTCCGGGGCGAGGGCAGCGTGCAGGTGCGCGGGCTCGGCCGCCGCGAGGGCCCAGCGGCGCTGGTGGTGACCGAGGGCGGGCGGCCCCGCGGGCTGCCCGCGTCGGGCGGCTTCCGGATCACGGGGGTCGACCTCGACGCCCGCGACGGGCGCGGGCGCTGGGCGCTGCGCGTGCGCGTCGCCCGCCCGCAGGGCGCCTCCGTCTGGCCGCGCGACCTGACGCTCGAGGTGGGCAACCCCGTGCGCCGCGTCGTCTACGTCCGCGTGCCCGTACGGGGGGACACGGTTTTCGTTCCGTACCACCTCGGGATGCGGCCGGGGCACGTGCCGCTGGTGGACGGCGCCTCCTGGGTGCGCACGCTCTCCGTGCGGCTGGTGCGCGGCGGACGGGTCGAGGACCGGACGACCGTGGAGCGCAGCGCCCCGCCCGCGTTGCGCTACGAGTGGAAGGTTACCCGCATCCGGGCCCGCGAGTCCGGCGACGACGACTGGAACGAGCCCTCGCCGCGGGCCGAGTGGTCGGCCGGGCGCATCGACCTCGAGGGAAGCCTCGAGCGCATCTTCGCCTGGCACGACGAGCTCGACGTGCGCGGGCTGCGCAGGCGCTTCGTGCGCGACGGCGAGACGGTGGAGCTCGGCCCGGACGAGCTGCGCCTCGCGGGCCCCATGCTCCCGCGCGAGGCGCGTATCCCGCTGCGCGTCCGCATCTGGGAGGACGACAGCCCCCTCCGGCCCGCGGTGTGGTCCATGCGCGTGCCCGCGAACGTGGCCGAGGTCTGCTTCGGCACGCGTCCGGGCACGGGCGGGGTGCGCGAGCGGATCCTGGAGGGCGTGCGCCGCCGCAGCGGGGGCCTCGACCTCGAGGTCACCATCGTCGAGCGCTGCCGCCTGCCCGTGGACGGGCGCTGACCGCGGCAGCGGGGCGCGTCCGCTCAGGCGGCGGCGAGGCGCTCGCGCAGGCGCTTGAGGGAGACGGGCTCGGCGGTGCCGAGCTCCTGGGCGAAGAGCGAGACACGAAGCTCCTCGGCGAGCCAGCGCGCCGCCTCAAGCCCCTCGGGCAGCGGGGCGGCGGGGTCCTCGGGCAGGCGCGCGAGGAGCTCGCGCCACACGGGGCGCAGCTCGGCCAGCCAGCGCGCGTCGCGCGCCGGGTCGCGCTCGAGCTTCTCCAGCCGACGCTCCACGGCGCGCAGGTAGCGCGGGTAGTGGCGCAGGCGCGCGGCGGGGACGCCGCGCACGAAGCCCGGGAAGACCAGCCGCGCGAGGTGGGCCTGGACGTCGCGCAGGCTCTCGAGGCGCCGGGGCGGGAGCGGGCCCTTCAGCCGCCGCTGCACGGCCTGCCAACGCTCGAGCGTCTCGCCCACCCACTCCCGGAGCTGCGCCAGGGTCTCGGCCAGGCGGTCGCGGCCGGCGAGTGCGGCCTCGAAGGCGGCGCGGTCGCGCGGCCACGGGCGGCCGTCGACCAGCACGGCGCGGAAGGCGGCGAAGACGAGCTCGTCGGCGAGGTCGCGGCCGGGCGCGAGCGCCGCATAGCGCAACGCCATGGCGGGATCGGCCGCATCGCGCGCGAGGCGGCGGGCGAGGTCGCGCAGCCGCGCCATGTAGAGCCGCGTGAGCCCCGCGGGCATGGCGCGCGCGGCGGCCTCCGGCGAGTCGAGCACCCGAAGCGCCGCCTTGCCGCCCTCCTCCACCAGCGCCGGGAAGCCCGTCACGCGCACCCCGTCGCGCTCGACCGCGACCTCGGCGGGCAGCTCCCCGAAGTCCCAGTCGCGCAGGCCCGTGCGCTCGAGGCCGGCGCCGGCCGCCTGCGCGAAGGCCGCGCGCGCCGAGGCCCCGTGCGCGGCCTGCAGCGCCGCGAGGTCGCGGCCGGCGGCGACCACCGCGCCCTCTCCGTCCACGACCTCGAAGCGCATGTGCAGGTGCGCGGGCAGCGCCTCGGGCCGGAAGTCCTCCGCTCGCAGCGGCACGCCCGTCATGCGCGCGAGCTCGCGCGCGAGCGCCGCGGCGAAGGGCTCGGGGCGCGGCGCGGTGCCGAGCGCCTGCACGGCCGCGCGCGCGAAGTCCGGCGCCGGCACGAGGTGGCGGCGCAGCCCCTTCGGCAGCGAGCGGATGAGCGCCGTCGCCTTCTCCTCGAGCAGGCCCGGGACCAGCCACTCGAACCAGGCGGGCTCCAGGGCGTTGAGGGCGGCGAGCGGCACGCGCGCGGTGACGCCGTCGTTCTCGGCGCCCGGCTCGAAGCGGTAGCGCAGCGCGAGCTCGATGCCGCGCGCGCGCAGCCGCTCCGGGAAGCGCCCGGCCGTATCGGCGTCGGGCTCGCCGGCGAGCAGATCCTCGCGGCGCAGGGCGAGCCGCGCCTCGGCCTCGGGGCCCGCCTCGCGCAGCCAGCGCTCGAGCCGCCGCGAGTCCGTGACCTCCTCCGGCAGGCGCGCCTCGTAGAGGCGGGCGACCGCCTCCTCCGGCACCACCAGCCCCCCGCGGCGCGTGCGCTGCTCGAGCGCGCGCAGCTCCGCCAGGAGGGCGAGGTTGCGCTCGATCACCGCCGGTCTGCGCGGCAGCCGCCCGTGGACCAGCCCCTCGCGCACCAGCAGCGCGCGCGCCCCGGCCGGGTCCAGGCGCGCGTAGTCGGCGCGCCGCCGCCCCACCGGCAGCCCCCACAGCGTGACGATCTCCATGCAGTCGGCGCGGCCGGCGCGGGCGTTCCAGCGCGGCTCCTCGTGGCGCCTGCGCACCAGGTGCCGCGCGAGCGGCTCGATCCAGCGCGGGTCGATGGCGGCCACGGTGCGCGCGTAGAGCCGCGTGGTCTCGGCGAGCTCGGCGGCCACGATCCAGGCCGGGCGCCGCCGCGCCAGCCCCGAGCCGGGGTGGATGCGCAGCTTCATCCCGCGCGCGCCCTGGTAGAGGCCGTCCTCGACGTGCATGGCCACGTGGCCCAGGAGCCCCGCCAGCAGGCTGCGGTGGATGGCGCCGTAGTCCGCGGGCTCGGTGTTCTCGCGCAGGCCCATGCCCTTGACCAGCTCGTGGAGCTGGGCGTGGACGTCGTGCCAGTCGCGCAGCCGCAGGTAGGAGAGGAAATGCTCGCGGCACCACGCGCGCAGCTTGCGGTTGGACAGGTGCCGCAGGGCCTCGTGATACGCCTCCCACAGCCTGAGGAAGCCCATGAAGTCCGAGCGCGGGTGGTCGAAGAAGCGCCGGTGCGCCTCGTCGGCGGCCTGCCGCGCCTCGGCCGGGCGCTCGCGCGGGTCCTGGACCGACAGCGCCGCGGCGATCACCAGCACCTCGCGCAGCGCGCCCTGGCGCTCGGCCTCGAGCACCATGCGCCCGATGCGCGGGTCCACCGGCAGCCGCGCGAGCCGCCCGCCGAGGGCCGTCAGGCGCCCCTCCGCATCCAGCGCGCCGAGCTCGTGCAGCGTGCGGCGCGCGTTGCGCAGGTGGCGCGGGTCCGGCGGCTCCAGGAAGGGGAAGCGCTCGGGCTCGCCGAGCCCGAGCGCGGCCATGCGCAGCACGACCGCGGCGAGGTTGGCACGGCGGATCTCGGGATCGGTCCAACGCGGGCGGGCGGCGTAGTCGGCCTCGGCGTAGAGGCGGATGCACACCCCGGGCCCGAGCCGCCCGCAGCGCCCCGCGCGCTGCTCGGCCGAGGCCTGCGAGACCGGCTCCACCGGCAGGCGCTGGATGCCGCTGCGGGCGCTGTAGCGCGCCATGCGCACCAGGCCCGAGTCCACCACGTAGCGGATGCCGGGCACGGTGAGCGAGGTCTCGGCGACGTTGGTGGCGAGCACGACGCGGCGGCCGCCCGAGGGGCTGAAGACGCGCTGCTGCTCGCGCACCGACAGCCGCGCGTAGAGCGGCAGGATCTCGGTGCCGGGGGGATGGCGGCGGCGCAGGACCTCGGCGCACTCGCGGATCTCGCGCTCGCCCGGCAGGAAGACGAGCACGTCGCCCGGCCCCTCGCGGCAGAGCTCGGCGACCGCGTCGGCCACGGCCTCGGCGAGATCGGGCTCGTCGCGCTCGGCGAGCGGGCGGTAGCGCACCTCCACGGGGTGGCTGCGGCCCGGGATCTCGAGCACCGGCGCGCCCCCGAAGTGCTCGGCGAAGCGGCGCGCATCCAGCGTGGCCGAGGTGACGACCACCTTGAGGTCCGGCCGGCGCGGCAGGATGCGCTTCAGGTAGCCGAGCAGGAAATCGATGTTGAGGCTGCGCTCGTGCGCCTCGTCCAGGATGATGGTGTCGTAGCGCGCGAGCAGGGGATCGGCCTGGGTCTCGGCCAGCAGGATGCCGTCCGTCATCACCTTGATGAGGGTGTCGGGCCCGGTGCGGTCGTGGAAACGCACCTGCCAGCCCACGAGCCGCCCCGGCTCGCTACCGAGCTCGGCCGCAAGCCGCGTGGCGAGGCTGCGCGCGGCGATGCGCCGCGGCTGGGTGTGTCCGACGAGCCCGGCGGCCCCGCGCCCGAGCTCCAGGCAGAGCTTGGGGAGCTGCGTGCTCTTTCCGGAGCCGGTCTCGCCGCAGACCACCACGACCTGGTGCGCGCGCAGCGCCTCGAGGATGGCCTCGCAGTGGCGCACCACGGGCAGGTCCTGCGGGTAGTCCGGGCGCGGGATGCGCGCGGCGCGGGCGGCGCGCCGGGCCTCGGCCTCGGCCACCTCGGCCTCGAGCGCGGCGAGCGCCCGCGGATCGGGACGGCGCGCGCGCTCCAGCCGGCGCAGCCGCGCGGCGAGCCGCAGACGGTCGGCCGCGGTCACGCCCGCCTCGATGCGCCGCGCCAGCGCGGCCAGCCGCTCGCCTGCGGCCTCGCGCGCCCTCTCCCTCGTCTGCCTCATGGAACACATTGTCCCACAAAGGATTCCTTGCGGCGGCGCCACGCCGCCGGGGCCGAGAGGCGCCGCCCGTCGCCCGGCCTGCAAAGCGCCGCGCCGTTGCTATTCTTAGAGAACCCTGCCACCCGGCGCGCGGCCCCGCGCCGCGCGCGGGCCTCGGGCGCCGCCCCGGCGGCCGCCACCGGGAGACCGGAGGAGTGGTCCCATGCCGAACGAGCTCGATCCCATCGTTGGCGAGTGGTACAAGAACCTCGACGACGAGCAGACCTTCGAGGTCGTGGCCGTGGACGAGGACGAGGGAACCGTCGAGATCCAGTACTTCGACGGCGAGATCGAGGAGATCGACCTCGAGAGCTGGTACGAGCTCAACCTCGAGTCGATCGAGCCGCCCGAGGACTGGTCGGGCCCCTTCGACGACCTCGAGCGCGACGACCTCGGCTACACCGACATGTCCATGCACCCGGACGAGTGGTCCAACCCGCTGGACGAGCTCGACCGGGAATGAGCCCGACCGGCATCCGGCCGCCCGCCCCGTCGCGGGCCGCCCGCGTGGCCTTTCGCGGGAAGGAAGCGGTCGGGGTCAGGTGCGGTATGGTGCCGGGGAGAAGCCCGGTGCCGGCCCATGGTTCCGCGGGCCGGAAACTACTGACCGCACCCTGCCGCCTGCGAGCGGCATTCAGCCCACGGGCACGGTGCGCCCCCGCGCCCAGGCGCGCAGGGCCTCCACCCGCTCGCGCATGAGCACTGACAGCGGGCGCGTCGCGCGCAGCGCGTCCAGCAGGTGGAGCTGGCTGGGCTCCGCGCCCTCCGCGTGCGCGCGGTAGCGGGCGGCCACCACGGCCTGCTCGATCTCCGCGCCCGAGAAGCCCTCGCTCTCGGCGGCCAGCGCGCCGAGGTCAAAGCGGCGCGGGTCGAGCCCGCGCCGGCGCAGGTGGATGGCGAAGATGCGCCGGCGCGTGCCGGCGTCGGGCAGGTCGACGAAGAAGACCTCGTCGAAGCGGCCCTTGCGCACGAGCTCCGGCGGCAGGCCGCTGATGTCGTTCGCCGTCGCCACCAGGAACACCCGCGCGCGCCGCTCGGCCATCCAGGTGAGCAGCCCGCCGAGCACCCGCCGCGCCGTGCCGCCGTCGGCCGCGTCCGCCGCCACGCCCTTCTCGAGCTCGTCGATCCACAGCACGCACGGGGCCATGGCCTCGGCCGCGGCGAGCGCCTCGCGCAGGCGGCGCTCGCTCTCGCCGTGCCACTTGTCGTGGACCGCCCCGAGGTCCATGCCGAGCAGCGGCACGCCGAGCAGCCCCGCGGCCGCCTTGGCCGCGAGGCTCTTGCCGCAGCCCTGCACGCCGATGAGCAGCACCCCGCGCGGCGGGTCCAGGCCCTCCGCGCCCGCCTCGCCCAGCAGCGCCGCGCGGCGCTCGGCGAGCCAGCGCCGCAGCCCCTCCATGCCTGCGGTCTCGGCGAAGACCGCCGTCTCGTGGACGTAGCGCAGCACGCCGTCGCGCGCGAGCAGCCGGTACTTGGCCTCCATGGCGGCGGGCAGGTCCTCCTGCGTCACCGCCCCGTCGTCGTAGACGGCGTGGCGGGCGATGCGCCGCACCTCGGGCGCCGTGAGGCCGGCGAGGTTGGCGACGAGGAGCTCGAGGGCGCGCGGGTCGGCCCGCACCCGCCCGCCGCGCGCCGCCGCCCATTCGCGGGCCACCTCCTCCACGATCCGCCGGCGCTCGGCCTCGTCCGGCAGCGCCAGCTCGTAGCGCGCCGTGTAGGGCTCGAGCTCCGGCGGCACCGGCACCTCGTGGCCGAGCAGCACCAGCGTCGCGCCCGTCTCCTCGAAGCGCAGCGCCACGTCCTTGAGCAGCCGCACCCGCACCGGGTCGTCGAGGAAGGGGTGGAAGTCGCACAGCGCGTAGACCGCGCGCAGGCCGCTCGCGCGCACGTGGCCGAGCACCGCGCCGGGGTCGGTGTTGTGCCGCTGCGCCGGCTGCGGCACGTCCACGCGCCGCAGGCCCTCGGTCACGGTCCACACGAAGAAGGGCAGGCCCACGGCGCGCGCGGCCTCCCCGAGGCGCGCGAGCGCCCGGCGCTCCTCGCGCGTGGCGACCGCGAGCAGCGGCACGCGCGCGGCGAGCAGCAGCTCGAGGCGCTCGGGCGCGCCGGGCGGTGCGCTCACCGCTCGAACAGGCGCCCGACGCCGCCGAGGAGCGAGCCCTCGCCGCGGTCGCTGCCGCCGGCGCCCGGGGCGTGCTCGAGCACCCGGTCGGCGAGCCGCGAGAAGGGCAGGCTCTGCAGCCACACGCGCCCGTAGCCGCGCAGCGTCGCCAGGAACAGCCCCTCGCCGCCGAAGAACATGGACTTGAGCCCGCCGACGAGCTCCACGTCGTAGTCCACGCCGCCGGTGAAGGCGACGATGCAGCCGGTGTCCACCCGCAGCGTCTGCCCGTCGAGCTTGCGCTCGACGACGGTGCCGCCCGCGTGCAGGAAGGCGAGCCCATCGCCCTCGAGCTTCTCGAGGATGAAGCCCTCGCCGCCGAAGAAGCCCGTGCCGAGCCGCCGCTGGAAGGCGATCGAGACGCGCGTGCCCTTCGCGGCGCACAGGAAGGCGTCCTTCTGGCACAGCAGCGGCCCGCCCACCTTCTCGAGGTCGACCGCGACGATCTTGCCGGGATAGGGCGCGGCGAAGGCCACGCGGCGCTTGCCCGAGGCCTCGTTGGTGAAGTGGGTCATGAACAGCGACTCGCCCGCCAGCATGCGCTTGCCGGCCCCGAGGAGCTTGCCGAGCATGCCCTCGTCGGCCTCGCTGCCGTCGCCCATGCGCGCCTCGAAGCGGATGCCGTCCTCCATGTAGTTCATGGCCCCGGCCTCGGCGATCACGGTCTCGCCGGGATCGAGCTCGACCTCCACGAGCTGCATGTCGTCGCCGATGATCTCGTAGTCGATCTCGTGGCTCCTCACGGTCCTCTCTCCTCTCGCTGCCGTCCACGCATCGTTGCTGTCGGTCGCGCCGCGCGGTGCCGCGGTTCAGCCCCGCGCCACGGGGCGCGTGGGATCGGCCACCCACGCGCTCCAGGAGCCCGGCCACAGCCTGCCGCCGTCGAGGCCCGCGTGCGCCATCGCGAGCAGGTTGTGGCAGGCCGTCACGCCGGAGCCGCAGTAGTGCACGCTCCTTTCCGGCGGCACCGGCCCGAGCGCCTCGCGGAAGGCGGCGCGCAGCGCCTCCGGCGGCAGGAAGCGCCCGAAGGGGTCGAGGTTGTGGCCGCAGGGGCGGTTGACGGCGCCCGGCACATGGCCCGCCACGGGGTCGTAGGGCTCGCGCTCGCCGCGGAAGCGCTCCGGGCTGCGCGCATCCACCAGGCGCCAGCCCGGATCGCCGAGCAGGTCCGCCACCGCCTCGGTGTCCAGGAGCATGTGCGGCCGCGGGGCGGGCGCGAACTCGCGCGAGACCGGCGCAGGCAAGGCCGTCTCCACCGGCCCGCCCGCCTCCAGCCAGGCCTGCCAGCCGCCGTCGAGCACCGCCACGGCGCGGTGGCCGAGCCAGCGCAGCAGCCACCACAGACGCGCGGCGACAGTGCCGCCTGCGTCGTCGTAGGCCACCACCTGGCAGCGCTCGTCGATCCCCCAGGCGCCGAGCCGGCGTGCCAGCGCCGCGGGGTCGGGCAGCGGATGGCGCCCCGCCCCGGGCGCGCGCGGCCCCGAGAGGTCCTCGTCGAGGTGCGCGTGCACCGCGCCCGGCACGTGCCCGGCCGCCCACGCCCGCCGCCCCCAGCCCGGCGCCTCGAGGCGGTGGCGGCAGTCCACCACCACCCAGTCCGGATCGTCCAGGCGCGCGCGCAGGATCTCGGCGCCGACCAGCGTCGTCCACATGCGCCGATGATAGCCCGGGCCGCCCGCCGCGTCGCGGCGGGCGGCAGCTTGCGGTTCGCAGCATACGGCTCACAGTGCGTGGACTGCGGCTTCAGCCGGAAAGCGCGGCGCACGATCCGCCACGCCCAATGCCGTAGACCGCAGACCGTTCACCGTGGGCTCTCGCACGTCCTCGCACCGCTCGCCACGCGCCTCCACCTCCGAATGGACAACCCCACCGAGGGGAGGCAGACTTCGCGCCATGCCGCTCCCGCCGCGCGCCGTGCTCGCCCTGAAGATCGCGCTGGCCTGCGCCATCTGCCTCGCCGTGGGCGCGGGCGTGGTGGCCCTCGTGGGCCGCCTCGCCGGCGGCTGAGCGCGGCGCGCCCGCCCCGTCAGAGCGTGATGCGGCGGTAGATCTCGGAGATGCGCTGCGGCAGGCGCCGTACGTCGCGCACCAGCGTGAAGCCGCTGCGCCCGAACATGTGCGGCAGGTAGTCCATCGCCTCCTCGTCGATGGTGACGCAGTAGGGATGCACGCCGCGGGCGCGCGCCTCGAGCACCGCCTGGCGCGTGTCCTCGACGCCGTAGGCGCCGCGGTAGCCGTCCTGGTCGTCCGGCCGCCCGTCCGAGAGCACCAGCAGCACGCGCGTGCGCGCCTCGACCTGCCCCAGCCGCCAGGTGAGATGGCGGACGGCGGCGCCGAGGCGCGTGTAGTCGCGCGGGCCGATGCCGGCGATGCGCGCGTGCACCTCGGGGCCGTAGGGCTCGTCGAGGGCCTTGATGCGGTAGAGCTCGCAGCGCTTGTGGGTGAAGCCCGAGAAGCCGTAGATGGCGTAGCGGTCGCCGAGGCGCTCGAGCGCCTCGCACAGCAGCACCACGGCCTCGCGCTCGGTGTCGCTGATCCAGCCCTTGGTCGAGCCCGACATGTCCACGAGCAGCATCACGGCCACGTCCCGGTCGCAGCGCAGGCGCCGCACGAACAGCCCGCGCTCTTCCTCCAGGCCCGCCGCGCGGTCCGCCCACGCCTGCACGGCGGCGTCGATGTCCACGTCCTCGCCCTCGGGCTGGCGCCGCAGGCGGCGGTCCTCGCCGCGCAGGGCCTCGAAGGTGCGGTGGATGTGCTTGACGAGCCCGCGGTGGCGCTCGAGCGTCTCGCGCACGAGGCCGGGGTCGCCCGGGTGGATCTCGCGCTCGCGCAGCAGGCACCAGCCCCTGCGGTAGGTGCCGCGGGTGTGGTCCCACTCGTCGTAGACCCAGGCCTCGGGCTCGGCCCGCGGGCGCTCGCCCCCGCGCGCCGCGTCGATGCGCGCGCCATAGGGGCCGGGCCCCGCGGGCACCAGGTACTCGGGCGGCACGTCGCCGAGGTCCTGCTGGATGGAGTCGAGGAGCGCGCGCACCTCGGGGCTCGGCGCGACGGGCTCGCCGCGCAGCGCGAGCTCGACCCGGAAGCCCTCGGGGCGCGCGGGGTCGGGCACCGCGAGCCGCTCGAAGCGCCCCCCGGGCAGCGCCCCGCGCGCCGGCTCGAGCTCGGCGGCGAGCGCGGCGAGCGCCTCGGCGAGCGCGCCGCGCTCGCGCAGGCGGCGGGCCTCCTGCACCGCGCGCACGCGCTCCGGCCGCAGCACCCCCTGGTACGGGGGCGCCGGCGGCACCGCCTCGGCCTCGTAGGCGGCGGGGAGCCAGCGCAGGCTGTCCTCCAGCGTCGCGCCGGGCCGCGCGAGCGCCGCGGCCGCCTCCCGCCACGGCGCGCCCGCGGCTACAAGCCCCTCGCCGTTTCCGCCGAAGGCCTCGAGGGTGCGCCCCATCCCGGGCAGGGCACGGCGCACGCAGGCATCCAGCCGCAGGCGCTCCAGGTGATGCAGCCGCTCCAGCGCCCGCGCCGGGTCGGGCCAGTCCTCGGCCACCTCGTCGAGCGGCGCACGCCAGGTGCCGAACCAGGTCTGCGCCCACAGGTGCACCGCCATCGCCTTGTAGAGGGCGAAGTTCGCCTCGCGGTCGGGCAGGCGGCTGATGACGGGCGGCAGGTGCAGGGTCTCGGTGTCGGTCCAGGGCGCGTCGTCGGCGGCGATGCGCAGCTCGCGCCCGTCGAGCCCCTGCACGAAGCGCCCGAGCAGGCCCTCCACCTCGTGGAGGTGCACGCCGGCGCGCGCGTCCCGCTGGTAGCGGACGTAGTCCTCGATGCGCTGCATCTCGACGATGGCGGCGAGCACGCCGCCCTCGTCGTAGCGGCCCATGACGTGCAGCACCCACTCGTCCCACTCCTCGGCCTCGAGGCGGGCGAGCGCGGGCGGCGCGAACATGCAGAAGTTGAAGGCGAGCTCGTCGCTCGTGGTGCGCACGAGCTCGAGCGCACGCAGGAAGCGCTCCTGCGCCGGACGCGGGAAGCGGGCGAGCTCGGCGGCGGCGCCCTTCACGCTGCGCCGCACCGAGAGCACCATGTAGACCAGCGCCTCGAGCCGCTCGGCGAGCTCGGCGGCATCGAGCGGTGCGGTTTCCGAAGGCGAGCTGGCCATCCCCCCGAGACTAGCCGGGCGCCGCCGCAAGCGGAACCCCGCCACGCTTGCGGGCCCGGGGACGGCGTCTAGACTTCGGAAAGGGGACCGTCCGCGACGCGCGCAGGGCCATGGCCCGCCACCGCACCGAGGCCATCCGCAACCTCGCCCTGGTCGGCCCGCAGGGCGCGGGCAAGACCACCCTGGCCGAGGCCCTGCTCCATGCGGCCGGCGCCGTCGGCGAGCCCGGCAACGTCGAGCGCGGCACCACCGTCTGCGACTTCGACCCCCTCGAGCGCGAGCACGGCCACTCGCTGTGCAGCGCCGTGGCCGGCTTCGAGCACGCGGGCGTCCATCTCAACCTGATCGACACCCCGGGCGCGCCCGACCTGCTCGGCCAGACGCTGCCGGCGCTCGCGGCGGTCGAGACGGCGGTGCTGGTGCTGGACGCCGCCGGGCGCGGCGTGCCGAGCCACGCGCGCCGGCTCATGGACTTCGCCGCGGAGCGCCGCCTGTGCCGCTTCGTGGTGATCAACCGCATCGACGCCGACGGGGCCGATCCCGAGGGGACGCTCGCGGCCGTGCGCGAGGCCTTCGGGCGCGAGTGCCTGCCGCTCAACCTGCCCGCCGACGGCGGACGCACGGTCGCCGACTGCTTCTTCGCGCCGGGCGGGCGCCCCGACTTCTCCAGCGTGGAGGCCGCCCACACCGCCCTCGTGGACCAGGTGGTGGAGGTGGACGAGCGGCTCATGGAGCTCTACCTGGAGCAGGGCGAGCGGCTCGACCCGGAGCAGCTCCACGCCCCCTTCGAGCAGGCCCTGCGCGAGGGGCATCTCGTGCCCGTCTGCTTCGCCTCCGGGCGCACGGGGGCGGGCGTGCCCGAGCTGCTCGAGATCATCGCCCGCCTGGCGCCCAACCCCCTGGAGGGCAACCCGCCGGTCTTCCTCAACGGCGAGGGGCCGGACGCCGGCCGCGTGGAGGCCGTGCCCGACCCCGCGCGCCACGTGCTCGCCCACGTGTTCAAGGTCCGCTTCGACCCCTACCTCGGGCGCGTGGCCGTGTTCCGGCTCTACCAGGGCACGGTGCGCCGCGGCGCGCAGCTCTTCGTCGGCGACGGGCGCAAGCCCATCCGGGCCGCACACCTGCTCGGCCTGCGCGGCGCCCAGCACGAGGAGCTCGAGGCGGCGGTGCCCGGGGACATCTGCGCGCTGGCGAAGGTGGAGGAGCTCGTGCACGGCGCGGTGCTGCAC
>WGBS01000182.1 GCA_015494165.1 Gammaproteobacteria bacterium
GGTCTCGGTCAAGCTCGTGGCCGAGGCGGGCGTGGGCACCATCGCCGCGGGCGTGGCCAAGGCCTACGCCGACCTCATCACCATCGCCGGCCACGACGGCGGCACCGGCGCGAGCCCTCTCACCTCCGTCAAGTACGCGGGCTCGCCCTGGGAGCTGGGGCTGACCGAGACGCACCAGACACTGCGCGCCAACGACCTGCGCGGGCGCGTGCGCCTGCAGGCCGACGGCGGCCTCAAGACCGGCCTCGACGTCGTCAAGGCCGCCATCCTCGGCGCCGAGAGCTTCGGCTTCGGCACCGCGCCCATGATCGCCATGGGCTGCAAGTACCTGCGCATCTGCCACCTCAACAACTGCGCCACGGGCGTGGCCACGCAGGACAAGGTGCTGCGGCTCAAGCACTTCAAGGGCAGCGTCGAGGCGGTCATGAACTACTTCCGCTTCGTCGCCCAGGAGGCGCGCGAGTGGATGGCGCGCCTCGGCGTGCGCCGCCTCGAGGAGCTCATCGGCCGCACCGACCTGCTCGAGATCCTGCCCGGCGAGACCGCGCGCCAGCGCCGCCTCGACCTCCGCCCGCTGCTCGCGGACGGCGGCGCCGCGCCGGAGCAGCCGCAGTTCTGCCAGGTCGAGCGCAACGAGCCCTTCGACAAGGGCGAGCTCGCCGAGCGGATGGTGCGCGACGCCCTGCCCGCCATCGAGGCCAAGAGCGGCGGCGAGTTCCATTACGAGATCCGCAACCACCACCGCTCCATCGGCGCGCGGCTGTCGGGCGAGATCGCCCGCCGCCACGGCAACGACGGCATGAACGACGCCCCCATCACGGTGCGCCTGAAGGGCACCGCGGGCCAGAGCTTCGGCGTCTGGAACGCGGGCGGCCTGCACCTCTACCTCGAGGGCGACGCCAACGACTACGTCGGCAAGGGCATGGCCGGCGGGCGCATCGTCATCTACCCGCCGCCGGAGGCGGGCCTCGACACGCGCCGCAACGTCATCATCGGCAACACCTGCCTGTACGGGGCCACCGGCGGGCGCCTCTACGCCGCGGGGCTCGCCGGCGAGCGCTTCGCCGTGCGCAACTCCGGCGCCATCGCCGTGGTCGAGGGCGTGGGCGACCACGGCTGCGAGTACATGACCGGCGGCGTGGTCGTGGTCCTCGGGCCCACGGGCCTCAACTTCGGCGCCGGCATGACGGGCGGCTTCGCCTTCGTGCTCGACCTCGACAACGCCTTCGTCGACCGCTACAACCACGAGCTCATCGACATCCACCGCGTGCACACCGAGGCCATGGAGGCCCACCGCGCGTATCTCCGCGGCCTCATCGAGGAGCACGCCGCCGAGACCGGCAGCCGCTGGGCGCGCGAGATCCTCGAGCGCTTCAGCGAGTACGCGCCGCACTTCTGGCTCGTCAAGCCCAAGGCCGCCGACCTGCAGGGCCTGCTCGACACCCTGCTGCAGGCGGCCTGAGCGCGGGGACCCCACCATGTCGGCGAAGAACGTCATGCAGTTCGTGGAGGTCCCGCGCCAGGACCCGCCCAAGCGCCCGGCCGACGAGCGCGTGCGCGAGTGGGGCGAGATCTACGGGCCCTTCGAGCCCGAGGCCGCCGCCATCCAGGCCGGGCGCTGCCTCGCCTGCGGCAACCCCTACTGCGAGTGGAAGTGCCCGGTCCACAACTACATCCCGAACTGGCTCAAGCTGGTCGAGGAGGGCAACCTCCTCGAGGCGGCGGAGCTGTGCCACCGCACCAACTCCCTGCCCGAGATCTGCGGCCGCGTCTGCCCGCAGGACCGCCTGTGCGAGGGCGCCTGCACCCTCAACGACGGGTTCGGGGCCGTGACCATCGGCGCGGTCGAGCGCTACATCACCGACCGCGCCTTCGCCCAGGGCTGGCGCCCCGACCTCTCGCACGTCAAGGACACCGGCCGGCGCGTCGCCGTGGTCGGCGCCGGGCCCGCGGGGCTCGCCTGCGCCGACGTGCTGGTGCGCAACGGCGTGCGTCCCGTGGTCTACGACCGCTATCCCGAGATCGGCGGGCTGCTCACCTTCGGCATCCCGCCCTTCAAGCTCGAGAAGGAGGTGGTGCGCCGCCGGCGCGAGGTGCTCGAGGGCATGGGCGTGGAGTTCGTCCTCGGCGTCGAGGTCGGCCGCGACCTGCCCTTCCAGCGCCTGCTCGACGGCTACGACGCCGTCTTCCTCGGCATGGGCGCCTACACCTACATGCGCGGCGGCTTCCCGGGCGAGGACCTGCCGGGCGTGCACGAGGCGCTGCCCTACCTCATCTCCAACGTCGAGCGCCTGCTCGGGCTCGCGCGCGACCCCGCCGCCTTCATCGACATGGCCGGCCAGCGCGTCGTCGTGCTCGGCGGCGGCGACACCGCCATGGACTGCAACCGCACCGCCATCCGCCAGGGCGCCGCCAGCGTCACCTGCGTCTACCGCCGCGACGAGGCCAACATGCCGGGCTCGCGCCGCGAGGTGCTCAACGCCAAGGAGGAGGGCGTGCGCTTCCTGTGGAACCGCCAGCCGGTGGCCATCGTCGGCGAGGGCCACGTCGAGGCCGTGCGCGTGGTGCAGACGCGTCTCGGCGAGCCCGACGAGCGCGGCCGCCGCCGCCCCGAGCCCGTGCCGGGCACCGAGGAGGAGATCCCCGCCGACCGCGTGATCATCGCCTTCGGCTTCCGTCCCAGCCCCCAGCCTTGGTTCGCCGAGTTCGGCATCGAGACCGACGCGCGCGGGCGCGTCAAGGTGCGCACCGACGAGGCCGACGGTCCCCTGCACCAGACCACCAACCCCAAGGTCTTCGCCGGCGGCGACATGGTGCGCGGCTCCGACCTCGTCGTCACCGCCGTGTGGGAGGGCCGCCGCGCCGCCGAGGGCATCCTCGAATATCTCGAAGTCTGAGCATCGCCCGCTTCGCGGGCGTGCACGGGCGACGGGTGACGGGTGACAGGGGACAGGGGAC
>WGBS01000183.1 GCA_015494165.1 Gammaproteobacteria bacterium
CAAGGCGATGGAGCGCGGGCTGCTGCTGATGGGCGCGGTGGCCCTGGTCTCGGCGGCCGCCGAGACCAGGGCCACCGCGCCCATCAGCAGCAGCCCGCGCTCCATCGCCTTGGCGCCGTGGCGCGCGGCGGCGTGCACGATCTCGTGGCCCAGCACCGCGGCGAGCTCGGCCTCGTCCTCAAGGATGTAGAGCAGGCCGCGGTTGACGGCGATCTTGCCGCCGGGCAGCGCCCAGGCGTTGGGCTCGGAGTCGTTGACGACCGTGAACTCGTAGGGCAGCCGCCGGTCCGCGACCGCCGCCAGCCTCCCGCCGACCTCGCGCACGTAGGCGACCACGCCGGGGTCGGCCACGTAGTCGCCGCCCTGCATCTGCCGCGCCGGAAGGTAGTTCTCCTTCCCGAGCTCGATCTCCATCGACTCGGGGATGAGGCGCAGCTCCTCCTTGCCCGTGACCGGGTTGGTGGCGCAGCCGGCGAGCGCAGCGAGCGCCGCGGCCGCGAGGGCGGCCACGGCGCGGCGGGCGCGTGCGCGCCAGCCGCACCCGCGCGCCGCTCCGGGCCGGAGCTCGTGGCGGGTCCGCACCGACACCGCGGCCGTGGCGACCGTCGACCCCGTGGAGCCGTGCATCATAGACGCCGGATATCGTATCGCAGGAAAACGCCGCGGACGGAGCGCCGCGTTCGCCGCTGGCGGAGGCTCGCGACACCCGCCCGGCTCACGGCCTGTCGCCCGCGCCGGGCGGGCGAGCGGGAAGGAAGGGCGCCATCATCGGAAAGGTTGGCCCGATGGGGCGGTAGCCCTCCGGAAGCTCGAACAGGCGCTCGTCCAGCGCGGTCGCCTCGACCTTGCGCCAAGTGTACTCGACGGTTCCGCCCCCCGGCTGCCGGCGCTCGATCATGCGCACGGGGAGCCCCCGCTCGTCCGTCCACAGCGTCGCCAGCGTCACGCCGTCCGCTGCGGTGATCCGGATGCGGTAGCGGCGCAGCGTCCGTCCCTCGATCTTTTCCTCGCCCTCTAGCGCGCGCTCGATGCAGGCCGGCGGCAGGGGCTCGCTCGTGTAGGTCTTGAGTGCCGGGTTCAGCTCCCACGTCACGCCGAGGTCCTCCCGCCGCAGGACGATGGTGCCCTCGCCGTCCCCCTCCGCTGGCTCGACGCGCATGCGGCCCGGCATCGCGAACACCCGTTCGAGCATCTCGGCCCCGGTGTCACGCCAGCGCACGTGCCGCAGCGCGCGGTAAGGCGGCCCTTCATAGCGGAAGCGCCGCTCGCCGGAGGCTCCCTCCCCGCATTCCGCGTCCGGGAAGAGGAGGGCCTGGCGGCCTCCGCCCGGCCGGGGTCCCGGAGCGGGCACCCCGCGGCCTTTCCCGGCGCTGGCCGGCCCCGGCCGTGGCCTCGGCGGGGCCGCGCCGGCCCTGCGCGCCCCGGGGACGCTCGTCGCGCCCGCGCGACGGACCTCGACGGACAGGGTCGCGCGCTCGATCGCCCGGTCGACCATCCCCCGCGCCGTGCCCGCATCCGGCGTGCCAGCAGGTCCGGGACGCGCGCCCAGCCGCCCTGCCACGAGGAGCTCCGGCAGCAGGCCGGTCATGCGCCGCAGGTCCCAGTCGGCCGCCAGGCGCAGGTGCCCCATCTCCATCCCCTTCGGCAGATGCACCGCGATCGGCGTCTCGGGCCCCAGGTAGACCCCGGACCCGGGCGAGGTCTCCACCAGGATCACCAGGCGGGGCTCCTCGTGTCCCGGGAGCCACACGTTGACATATGCCCGCTCCACCACGCCCGGGCAGTGGGAAGCCCCGATGCCGCGGACGCGCACGCGCGCGCCTGCGACCAGGCGGGACACGGGACGGTCGAGATCCACTTCGAGCACCTCGAGCCGCTTGAGGTCCGAGGGCAGGGACACGTAGCTCAGGCCGTCCACGAGGGTCGTCGCGATGTGGCCGCCGCGTGTGGGGGCGCTGCCGCCGCCCAGGGTGTGCCGGATGCCGCGCATCATGCCGGCCATCGTGGCCATGCCGCGCAGGTAGCCCCCGTCATGGAAGGCCGGGCCGGCCGTCCTGATCAGCAGCCTCCGGTCCTCGACCCTGAGGGCCGGCAGGGACAGGTCCGACTCCCCGTCCAGCGACAGGATCTCCTCGTCACGCCGCAGCGACAGGCGCAGCTCGGCTTCCTCGACGCGGAAGGTGCGCGCGTCCGTTTCCTCGCGGCAGACGATCTCCTCGCCGCTCCGGGCCAAGATGCACGGCTCCGGTCCCGTCTCCAGGACCTCGGGCGGGAGCGGCCCGGCCTCGTCGTCCGCGGCCGCTCGCTTGCCCCGCACCGACTCGGGCAGGCCCCTCCACGGAACCGGCATGACCGGGAGACCGAACTTTTCGGCGACGGCCTCGGGAGGCAGGGCCCCGACCAGGGCCTGGAGCCCCTTGCGGTCCAGCCCGACAGCGAGCTCGAGGCGCTCGCCATCCGAGGACAGGATCCGGGCCTGCCGGGCCGCCCCGTCCGCCGCCACCACGTGCACGGACCCGTCCGGCCGGAGCGCGAGCGCGCCGCTGCCGGCGTAGTAGATCTCGCCATAGGGGCGGTAGCAGCCCACGGTCATGTCGTGGGTCGGCGGGGGCGGCGGCTCCCCGACCTCGATATAGAACTCGCCGACGGATTTCCGGCCTCTCCCGAGGATGCAGACCTGGTGGATGCCGGGGGAAAGCGTTGCGGGCGCCTTCACCCGGATCGCGTCCTTGGAAGCCCAGGTCACGAAGAGGCGCATCCCGTCCGCGTAGCCGTCGCAGGCGCCGTCGAGCCCGAGCGCGCTGGCGTCGGACAGGTCGCTGCCACGCAGCTCGAAGTCCTGCCCGGGCACCACGTCCACCGCGACGAGCCCCCGCTGTCCCTGCTCGCCCGGGAGATACTCGAGCAGGGGCACACGGCGGCACCAAGCGAGCACCGAGGCGTAGGCCAGTCCCCCGAGGGCCTTGCGGCCCGGCTCGCTCACGTAGCCCGCGGGCAGGTGCACCGGCGCCCCGCTGGCGCGGGGGGCGTGGCCCGCCGCGGCCAGGAAGGAGGGGATCTCGCTGCCATCGGGGGCGAGCGGGCGCTCGCGGTTGATGCCCTTCCATTCGGGCGGCGTGCCGGCGTAGGCCATCGAGGCGAGATAGGCGCAGGCTGCGATGTCCGAGGGATCGGGCGAGCCGCGCAGGCGCCGGGCGAGGGTCACGGCCCGCTCCTGCCAGTATTGCGGCGCAGCGCGGCTGAAGAAGCCGTATAGGCTGCGCTTGTCGCGGCCCTCCGGGTGCACGTCGGGGAGCGCGTCCAGGTCCACGGGAGGAAGGTAGCGCGCGGGTCTGGCCTGGAAGTTTCCGGGGCGGAAGCGCAAGGTCCGCTTCCGCCCGTCGGGGTCCTCATCGCCGGTGTCCAGGAGCCCGGAGAAGTCGAGTGTCGGAAGGGCGCGGCCGTCGGCCAGCTCCGTTCCCATCGGCTTCGTCTTCTGCCGGATCCACAGCGCGGTCTCGATCCGCTTGAGCTCGCGCGCGAAGCGCCGCCAGGCGAGGCGGGGCTTCTCGACGCCGAACAGGTAGCGCTGGGCCAGCTCCGCGCCGGCCCCGACCACGTTCGCCGCCCATGCCGCGAAGCCCGCGAGCTTGTGGACCAGGCCCTCCTGCGGCAGCGGCCACGCCTCGTGCATGCTGGCATTGGTGACGTAGGTGTCGAAGCAATGGGCGGCCAGCTCGCCTTCGAAGGTCTCGGCGCGGCGTGGGTCGAGCGGGATGCCCAGCGCCCCGTAGCGGCCCTCCCCGTTGTCCCCGAGCGCGCGGATGACCTCCGACCAGCCCGCGCGCGCGCAGCGGATCATGTCGCGCACGTGCACCGGCGCCTCCAGCGGAACCGTCTCGGGAAAGCCGTAACGCGGCCCGCCGTACCTGCCCCACACCAGCGGGAAGAGCACGTGGTCGCCGGCGCCCCCCTCGAGCTGTCCGCTGGACAGGTGGCGGTAGGCGATCGGTGCCGCCTGGAGCAGGTCCACCTCGCCCAGCCGGATCAGCACGTCGTCCATCTGGCCCCGCAAACGGTGGAGGGCCTGCCTTGCGGCCCTCCAGGCGGTGCTGAGCGGTCCGCTGCTCAGCAGGAAGTTGGACAGCTCCCTCGGCGATCCCTCGAAAGTTGCGGGCAGGCTGCGGCGCAGGGCCTCGGCGCGACGCCCTTCGAGCTTGCTTATCCGCTCCCAGGCCTTGCGGGCAGTATCCGAGGTTCCACCGCGTCGCCAGCGAATGCGGATCGAGGGGGCGCTGAGGGGGTCGGCCATGAGGACGCGCGGAAGGCCCGAG
Organism: Gammaproteobacteria bacterium; assembly: GCA_015494165.1. GTDB lineage: Bacteria > Pseudomonadota > Gammaproteobacteria > S144-34 > S144-34 > S144-34. The sequence continues at coordinate 4,314 of WGBS01000183.1, forward strand.
GCGGTGTAGGCGTGCAGGACGCTCTCGGAGCCGTGGATCATGCCCGACAGGATGCCGACGTAGAACAGGATGTCGGGATCGGTGCTCGCGAGCCCTTCGTAGTCCCCGCTTCCCCAGCGTTCCCACATGTGCCCCGTCGACCACCGGTCGGCCAGGAAGTGCTGGGCGAATCCCTCGTAGGCGAGGGCCATGTACTCGGCCTCGCGCACGTGGTCGGCGTAGGCCTCGAACGCGTCCGGGTGCCGCTGGAGCCGCTCGCGCAGGCGGCGGGCGCGGCGCGCCTGGGCGAGCGCGATCCCATGGAGATGCCGGTAGTTGAGCGTCGCCTGCGTGCCGAAGTGCGAGGCGTTGAGGCCGGCGCCCAGCCACCAGGCGAAGTTGTGGCAGTGCTCGCGCCCCTTGGCGTGCGCGGGCAGGGCGGGGCAGAGGCGGTTGCGGTTGATCCAGTCGTAGATCGTGTAGCTGAAGTCGGGCAGGCCGGCGAACATCACCGGCGAGGGCAGCGCGCGGCGCACGAGCCCGTCTCTCACCGTGACGTGCCCGGCCCCGGGGTTGGATGCGTCTTTCCGGAAGACCGTGGCGTTGAGGTCGATCACCTCCCAGTCGAGTTCGAGCAGCCCGTCGAGCCCCAACGAGTGCAGAGCCAGGGCGGCGATCTCGGCGTGCTCGTTGCCGCGGAGTTCCACCCCGAACGGCCCGCCCACTCGCGGCGGGTCGTGGTAGAGCGAACGCCAGTCCGCCGCTCCGAGGCCACCGATCACCTCCGTCTCCCAGCCCCAGGCGGCGGCGCCCAGCAGGAGCAGCCAGGCGGCGAGGAGCCGTTTCAGGGTGAGCTTGGCAGGCATGGGGCGTCGAGATCGAGATAGACCTCGGAAAAGGCCGCGAGGAGCCCGGCCAGGTCCGAGGCGTCGCCGGCCCGCCGGCGGAAGGCTTCCCGGCAGGGCGCGGGGCAGGCCGTGGCGTTCGCCATGCAGGCGTGGACGGACGCCGCGGTGGGGTTCTGCAGCCTGTCCACGCAGCTCCGGAACTGGTCCACGCAGTCGCCCCACTGCGCGACAGCGTCGTCCAGCTCCGGATCGACGAGCAAGACCAGATCGCTCGGACCGACGGACAGGGCCGCCAGGGGCCGGCAGGGCCTGCGCTCGCAGTGGTCCGGCTCCCACGGGCGGACCGGCGGCTTCCACAGGGCCGGCCTTTCGGAAACGGGCGTGCCCCTGTCACGGCCGACGAAGGTGAAGGCGAGCCAGCCGCCCACCGCAAGCAGCAGCACGAGGGCCGCTGTCAGGAGCGTTCGTGCCAGCCCACGGCGCATCGGTCGCATCGGCAGACCAGCCCGCTTTTACTCCAATGCGGAACGCGCCTGGCGTGTGCCCGGCCGGCCGCCTCCCTCAGGGCTGGGGCTGCATCCCCATGCCGGGCGGTGCCATCGGCCCCGGGCCCATCGGCATGCCGGCCGGGAACGGGCGGTAGCCGGGCGGCAGCTCGAAGAGCTTCTCGTCCAGCTTGCCGACCTTGATCCGCTCCCAGACGACCTCGGTCTTCAGGGTCCCGCCGCCCGGCATGGGGGTGAGCTGGACCATGCGGTGCGGGATGCCGCGCTCGTCCTCCCAGAGCGTGCCCGTCACCTTGCCTTCGCCGGTCTCCATCTCGTAGCGGTAGCGCCGCAGGCGCCGGCCTCCGACCGTCTCCACGCCCTCCAGGGTCTTGCGGATGCGGGGGCGGTGGTGGGGCTGCTCCATGAAGGCCTGCATCTGCGGGAACAGCACCCACTGCACGCCGAGGTCCTCGCGTTCGATGACGACGCCCGGCATCAGGCTCACGGCCCCCGCTGGAGGGGTCCCGCCCGCGCCGGCCGGCGGCGTCTGCATCTCAAGGCGCCGGCGCCCCGGCATCACGAAGACCCGCTGCACCGTCTCGCTGCCCGCGGCGCGCGTGCGCTGGACGGCCGTGTAGGGCGGACCCTCGTACGAGAACCGCTCCTCCTTCGAAGCTTTCGAGGCGCCGAGGGCCGCCGGCGGCCCCGCCAGCAGCGCCAGCAGCGACGCTAGGGTCAGTCCGCGTGCGAAGGTGGCCATCTCCATTCCTCCTCCTCTCCGTGCTTGTCGTCCCACCTGCCAGAGCCTGCGCCGAGGGTCGATTTGGCGCCGCGGCACGAGCTTCCGGATTCCGCCGGCGCGCATCAAGGGGCCTCGCGGCGCACCTCGAGGCTCAGGGTCGCGGCGTCGCGGGCGGCCTGCGGGACCGGCCGCCACGGCGCGCCGGGTGTCCGGGGCGCCTGCATGAAGGTCAGCCCCCCGGGACCGAAGCGGGCGCGCAGCTCCGACGGGACCACCGCCGTGAAATGCCCGACGCGGCTCTCCGGCGCGAGCCCGAGCGTGAGGGGCCGCTCGGGCCCCTCGTACATGCCCGTGTCCGGTCCGGTCTCGCGCAGCACCACGCGCAGGGCCCCGCCGCCCTGGGGGAGCCGCGCCCGCACCACCACGCGCTCGCGCAGCGCCGGGCAGTGCGAGCGGCCGCGGGCGCGCAGCCGGATCTCCGTGCCGGGCGGTACCGGCCCCTCGAGGGGGCGGCCCCTGGCGTCGACGGCTTCCAGCGCCTCGATGCGGGCCGAGCGGGTGCGAAGCCGGTTGGCTGCAAGGACGACGTCTTCGGGATGGAGCTTCGCCTGCGGCGTGCCCGCCGCGCCGAAGAGCGCCTGGCCGACCATCCTGCCCCCGATCTCGCGCACGCGCTCGGCGAAGCCGAAGGCGTCCGGCTCGAACCTGGTGCCGTCGGGGCCGGCGATGACGATGCGCGTGGCGGTGGCGAAGAGGTCGAGCACGTCCTTCGGCAGCCCGGGGGCGGGCTCCGGCCGCAAGCTGGTTTCCACGTAGGAGGCCGTGGGGTCCACCGGGAACTCCTGCGTGCTCTCCCGCGGCCCGCGGTATTCGCAGACGATGCGCGAGCCCTCCGGCGCGAGCCGGCACAGCTCGAGCTCCTCGGCGCCGCCGCCCGCCGCCACCGCCTCGGGCGGCCGGGGGCCGCGTGCGAGGCGGACGAGCGGGACCTCGCGGCCGCTGGCGAGCCTGCGCAGGCGCTCGCCGTCGAGCGGCAGCCGCACCAGCAGCTCACCGGCCCTTCCCCTGCCCGCGTGCACCGGCACGGAGCGCCCGTCGTCGAAGCGCAGGCGGGCCCCGCCGCCGGGCTCGATCTCGAGCGCCACGCCCTCGAGGTTCAGCGGCCGGAAGCAGCCGCTCACGGGCGGCGTGCCCAGGTCGGGCGGACGGATCTCGGCGGGGCAGAGGTCGTGCAGCGGATGGGCCTCCAGGCGCGCGGCGAGCCCCCGGAGGGGGCTGTCGCACGGGGCCGTGCCGAGGAAGGCATGGCGGGCGTCGGTGCGGGCCTCGACCGGCCGCAGGCACAGCCGCTCCGGGATGAAGATCTGTCCCTTCACCCGCACCCAGTGCTCGCCCGTGAAGACGTTGCGCACGCGCCGGGCGAAGCTCGCGTCGATGCGCCGCAGGTGCGTGTGCCGGCGCGCCGCGTCCTCGACCGCGGCGGCCAGGCCGGAGAGCAGCGGCTCGATTGCCTCCTTGTGCGGGCCGTCGGGGAGAGCGGCCTGGATGCCTGGCGCCACGAGTGTCGCCGCGCCCTTGACGACGCTCCCACGCGCGAGCCGGGAGGCGGCGAACGTGCCGGGGCGTGCTTCTCGCACGCTCACGCGCGACATGCGCTCGCCGCGTGTGAGCG
>WGBS01000184.1 GCA_015494165.1 Gammaproteobacteria bacterium
GCGCCCCGGCGCGCACCCGGTCGCCGGGGCGCTGCTCGCGCGGCTCGACACGCGCCCCTTCGACGCCCGCGTGCGCGAGCTCGCCGCGCGCGCCGAGGCCCTGGTCCCGGAGCTGGAGGAGGCGCGGCGCGAGCGCGAGCGCACCGAGGCGCTCTACGAGCGCGCCGTCATTGCCGAGCACGAGCGCCAGCTCGCGCACATCGCCTACGTGCGGGCGGAGGCGGCGCTGCGCGCGGCGCGCGCAGCGCTCGCGCGGGCGCGCATCGAGCGCGAGTACGCCGAGCTGCGCGCGCCCTTCGACGGCGTGGTGCTGGCGGTGCACGCCGCGCCGGGGCAGGCGGTCGCGGCCGGCCTGCGCGTGGAGCCCGTGGTCGAGCTCGCTCCAAGCGGGCGGCTCGCCGCGCGCGTGCGGCTCGCGCGCGCGCCGCCGCTCGGCGGCGCCGCCACGGTGCGCGCCGGGGGGCGGGCGCTTCCCGGACGCGTCGAGGCGCTTGCGGCCGTGGACGGCGGCTGGGAGGCGCGGGTCGTGTTCGCGGTGCCGGAGGGCGTGGCGCTCGAGCCCGGCATGGCCGTGGAGGTGGAGCTGCCGTGAGCGCGTGCGTCCGCTGCTGGGTCTCCGGGCGGGTGCAGGGGGTCTTCTACCGCGCGAGCACGCGCGAGCGGGCGCTGGCGCTGGGCCTGCGCGGCTACGCGCGCAACCTCCCGGACGGGCGGGTCGAGGTGCTCGCCTGCGGCCCGGAGGATGCCGTGCGCGCGCTGGAGGCGTGGCTGTGGGAGGGCCCGCCGCTGGCGCGCGTCACGGAGGTGCGCTGCGAGCCCGCCGACCCCGCCGGCTGCCCCGACGGCTTCGATACCAGGTGAAACAGTCGGCAGCTCCCAGCAGGCAGTCAGCGCCCGGTGCCGGGACGCGGACTCCCTCCACCGCGTGCTGTGAGCTGCACACCGCAAGCTGTCACTGGCGAAACCAGCGCGTGCTGAGGACGCGCAGCACGCGGTCGGAGTAGGTCCTTCGCCCGAGGCTGCCGTTGTAGCGCGCGAGCGCCCGCACGAGATCTCCGCGCTCGAGGTCCAGGTAGTAGCGCAGGATGGTGCAGCCCAGGCGCAGGTTGGTGCGCGGGTCGAAGAGATTGTCCTCGGGGTGGCCGATCTCCTCGAGCCAGAAGGGCATCACCTGCATCAGCCCCTGGGCGCCGGCCTCCGAGATCGCGAAGCGGTCAAAGCGGCTCTCGATCTCGATGACGGCGAGGACGAGCTCCGGCGGAAGGCCCGCGCGCGTGGCCTCGCGGTGCACGAGCCGCAGCAGCTCGAGGCGCTCGTGCGGGTCGGGGACGAAGGGGGCGAGTCGCTGCGCCATGTCCGTCAACCAGACCTCGGCCTCGAAGCGGTCGCGGAAGCTGTCGGAGGCCTCGATCGCCGCCCTCAGCAGCGCGCGCAGGCGCGGGTCCGGCGCCTGGCCTTGGGAGGGGGCGGCGGCCGCCACGACGCCGCCCAGCAGGGCGAGCGCGGCGAGCGCCGCTGCCGCCAGACGCCGGCTCAGCCGGCGCCGAGCGCCTCGTCCAGCCTCGCGCGCAGCCATGCCACGGCCTCGGCCAGGGGCAGGTCACGGCTCTCGGGCTCGCGCCGCGCCCGGTGCTCGACCGTGCCGGCGCGCAGCCCGCGCTCGCTCACCACGAGCCGGTGGGGCACGCCGATGAGGTCGGCATCGGCGAACATGACGCCCGGGCGCACGTCGCGGTCGTCGAGCAGCACCTCCACGCCGGCGGCCTCGAGCTCGCCGTGCAGGCGCTCGGCCGCCTCGCGCACCTCCGGTGTGCGCGCGGCGCCGATCGGCACCAGCACCACGTGGAAGGGCGCGATCGGCTCGGGCCAGACGATGCCGCGCTCGTCGTGGTGCTGCTCGATTGCCGCCGCCACCACGCGCGAGACGCCGATCCCGTAGCAGCCCATGGTCAGCACCACCTCGCGGCCGGCCTCGTCGAGCACGGTCGCGCCCATGGCCTCGCTGTACTTGCGGCCGAGCTGGAAGATGTGGCCGACCTCGATGCCGCGCGCGATGCGCAGCACGCCGCGGCCGTCGGGGCTGGGGTCGCCGTCGACCACGTTGCGCAGGTCCGCGGTGCGCGGCTCCGGCAGGTCGCGGCCCCAGTTGACGCCGGCGAGGTGCCAGCCGTCGCGGTTGGCGCCGCAGACGAAGTCGGCCAGGTGCGCGGCGGCATGGTCGGCGATCACCGGCAGCTTCAGGCCCACGGGGCCCACGTAGCCCGGCGAGCACCCGGCGGCCTCGCGCACGGCCTCGGCGCTCGCAAGGCGCAGGGGGCGGGCCACCTCCGGCAGCTTCTCGGCCTTGAGGGCGTTGAGCTCGTGGTCGCCACGGAGCACCAGCGCCACCAGCCCGCCCCCGCTGCCCTCGACCAGCAGCGTCTTGGCGCAGCGCTCCGCGGGCACGCCGAGGAAGGCCGAGACCTCCTCGATGGTGCGCTTGCCCGGCGTCTCCACCTCGCGC
>WGBS01000185.1 GCA_015494165.1 Gammaproteobacteria bacterium
CCCGGGGCCGTCGCTGGTGCCGTCGTGCCCCGCCAGTCGCTTCGCGCTAAAATAGCCGCGGCCCGGTGCGCTGTCAATGCGGACGTGCCGGGCCCCAGGCCCCCCGAATCGCCGGCCCCGGGGCCTCGCCGCAGGCGGCGCGGGCCGGCCGGCAGTGCGGTCCCGCCAGCCCGGGCCGCCCCAGCGAGGCGCACGACGCCCGGACGTAGGATCTTGGACGCCAAACCGCAACAAGCGCCGGCACCGCACTCCGGCGCCCACACGCCGCTCACCGACCTGCGCTTCGCCGAGCTCGGCCTCGCGCCGGAGCTCCTGCGCGGGCTCGAGGACGCGGGCTTCGAGCGCTGCACGCCCATCCAGGCGCAGACGCTGCCGCTCGCCCTGCGCGGCCAGGACGTGGCCGGGCAGGCGCAGACCGGCACCGGCAAGACCGCCGCCTTCCTGGTGGCCTGCTACGACCGCCTGCTGAAGCACCCGCCCTCGCCCGCGCGCCGCCCCAACCAGCCGCGCGCGCTCATCATCGCGCCCACGCGCGAGCTCGCCATCCAGATCCATCGCGACGCCGAGCTCATCGGCCGCCACGCGGGCCTGCGGCTCGCCCTGGTGTACGGCGGCACCGGCTACGAGGAGCAGCGCCGGCGCCTGCGCGAGGGCGTCGACATCCTGATCGGCACCCCGGGGCGCATCATCGACTACTTCAAGCAGCACGTCTTCGACCTGCGCGAGGTGCAGGTCGTGGTGATCGACGAGGCCGACCGCATGTTCGACCTCGGCTTCATCCGCGACGTGCGCTACCTGCTGCGCCGCTGCCCGCCGCCCGAGAAGCGCCTCGGCATGCTGTTCTCGGCCACGCTCAGCCTGCGCGTGACCGAGCTCGCCTACGAGCACATGAACAACCCGCAGCTGGTGCGGATCGAGCCCGAGCGGGTCACGCCCGAGACCGTGCACCAGACGGTCTACTATCCGGCCAACGAGGAGAAGATCCCGCTCCTGATCGGCCTCATGCGCAGGCTCGAGCCCGAGCGCACCATGGTCTTCGTCAACACCAAGCGTGCCGCCGACGAGGTCGCCGCCTGGCTGCGCGGCAACGGCATCGAGGCGGCGGTGCTCTCGGGCGACGTGCCGCAGCGCAAGCGCCAGCAGCTCTTCCTCAAGTTCCAGCGCGGCGAGATCCCGGTGCTGGTCGCCACCGACGTCGCCGCGCGCGGCCTGCACATCCCGGGCGTGACGCACGTGTTCAACTACGACCTGCCGCAGGACCCCGAGGACTACGTGCACCGCATCGGGCGCACGGCGCGCTTCGGCGCGAGCGGCACGGCGATCAGCTTCGCCTGCGAGGCCTACGCCTTCTCCCTGCCCGAGATCGAGGCCTACATCGGCTACAAGATCCCGGCCGAGCCCGTCACCGAGGAGCTGCTCGCAGAGCCTGCACCCCCCGAGCGCGTGCCCCGGCGGCGGCGCGGCGGCGCGGGGCCACGGCGCAGCGGGGAGGGCCGCCGCAGCGCCGAGCGCGACAAGCAGAAGGAAGCGCCCACCGACGCGGGCGGCGCGCGGGCCGAGAGCCGCCCCCGCCGGCGACGGCGTCGGCGCCGTGGCCGCCGGCCGGAGGGCTGAGCCCGCCGGAGCCGGGGCCCCCGCGCCGGCGGGGCGGCATGCTAGATTGGGCCGGTGCCGGGCGGCGACGACACCACCATCCCCCTGCGGGTGCCCCCGCTGCGCGAGACGCACGATCCGGCGGTCGAGCGCAGCGAGCGCCGCGTGCGCGAGTGGGTGGCCGAGCTGCCGGTCCTCAATCCCGTCGCCTGCCTCGACGCCCTGCTCGACGCCCTCGAGCCCCTGAACCGCGAGCCCCTCGCCCCCGGCGCGCGGCTCGCCCTCATGGAGGCCTACCGGCCGGGGGTGCTTGCGGTGCTGCGCGGCATGGACGCGCGCACGCTGCGGCGCCTGCCGCTCGCGCCGGAGTCCCGGGCCGAGGCGCGCGCGCGCCTCGTGCGCCTGTGCGAGGCGCAGGCGGCGGGCTACAAGCACGTGGTGCGCGCCGCCCTCGCTGCCGGGCGGGAGCCGGGCGGCGGCGACGCGACGCTCGATGCCGCCTGGTTCCGCGCCCTCGAGCACGCGGGCTGGGTGCTGGCCGCCGCCTGGCGCGCGCGCCAGGACCCGCCGCCCTTCACCTGGCTCGAGCTGCACCAGCTCCACGCGCGTCTCGCCGCGCGGGAGGTGGCGCTGGCGGCCCCCGCGGGCGAGCCCGTCCCGCCCGCGCGCGAGGCGGGCGCGCTCTATCGCCTGTGGCTGCTCGCCGCCGCCGCGGACCCCTTCCGCCTCGCCGACGAGGAGCAGGCCGCCCTGCCCGCGCTCCTCGCCCCGGCCGCCGCCGCCTGCGAGCTTCGGGCCGAGCCCTGCGCGCGCGGCGCCGGCGCGCAGCTCGCGCTCGACCCCGAGGCGGACAGCCCCCCGCTCCCGGCCGCGCGCCTGCGCCCTGGCGCGAGTCCGGGCCCGTTCTGTCTGGATGCGGCCGCGGCGGAGGCGGACCTGCGCCGGCTCGCGGCCGACGGAGGCAGCCACGCCGGCCTGGCGCGGCGCGTGCTCGCCCAGCTCCGCCCCGGCGAGCGGCGCGGCGACGAGCGGCGTCCCGTCGACCGGCCGGTGCTCCTCGCGCGCGGGCTCGGGGCGCTCCACGACCTGCTCGGCCTCGGGCCCGAGCGGCTCGCCGACCTCGTCGCGGGCCAGCGTCTCGGCATGTCGGTCCTCAGCCTCGAGTCCGAGGACGAGCAGGCGGTGGCGCTCGACGCCTGGCGCGCGGTGAACGACAGCGTGCGGGGCCTGATGGTGCTGCCGCGCGCGGCGGGCGCCGACGTCCCGGAGGCGGGCGAGCCCGTCGCGGTCGTGGCGCAGGAGGACGAGGGCGGGGTCTGGCGCGTCGAGGCGGCGCTCGCCCGCTGGGTGCGCGCCGCCGCCGGCGCGCCGGGGCCGGCGGTGGGCCTCGAGCGCGTGCCGGGGCGCACGGTGCCCGTCACCGTGAGGGCCGCTACGGGGACGGGGGCCGCCGTCTACGCGGCCCCCGTGCCGGCGCTGTCGCTGCCGGCGCGGCTGCTGTGCGAGCCCGGACTCGTCGCGGAGGCCGGCGTGCGCCTCGAGGTGCGCATCGAGGGCCGCACCGCGGCCGCACGCGTCGCCGCCGTGCTCGAGCGCACGCCGCACGTGGCCGTGCTCGCGCTCGCGCCCGCCTGAGCCGGCGACGGGCTGTGGTAGAGTAGCGCGCCATGTCCAGGCGAGCCGCCCGCAGCCGCCCGCGCGGGGTCCAGATCACGCCCGAGAACAAGTGCAGCTTCTGCGTCGGCAGCAAGTGCTGCAATTACGTCACGCAGAAGATCCCGGGGCCCCGATCCAAGTACGACTTCGAGCACCTGCTGTGGCAGGTGGCCCACGAGGGCGTCGAGGTCTACAAGGACGAGGACGGCTGGTTCCTGCTCTTCCACACGCGCTGCCGGCACCTGCGTGCCGACGGGCGCTGCGGCATCTACGAGCGCCGGCCGCAGATCTGCCGCGACTACGACAACGACTACTGCGAGTACGACGCCCCCGCGGAGGAGGGCTTCGAGCTCCACTTCCGCACCTACGACGAGCTCAACGCCTACTGCCGCCGCCGCTTCAGGCGCTGGGAGCGCTAGTTCCGGGTGACGGTTTGCGGCGCACGCCCGCGAAGAGAGCGGTGGCAGAGACGAGAGACGGGTATCGGGAGGCGAGGGCCGGTCCGCGCTCCGCGCGCGGCCATCTGATCGGGCCTGGAGCCCCTCCCACAATCGAGAGTGGCGGGTGGCGGGTGTCGGGAGGCGAGGGTTGGTGCGCCCTTCGGGCGCAGCCTTTTGGTCTTTCCCGTCACCCGTCTCCCGCAGCCCGTCACCCGACGGGCAACAGGTCCGCGAGGGTGTCGACGGCGGCGAAGCCCTCGACCTCGCGTGCGGGGAGCGCGGAATCCGGGCGACGCACCGCCACCAGGTGGCGGATGCCGTAGTCGCGCGCTGCGCGCAGCACCGCGAGGCTGTCGTCGACGAGCAGGGTCCGGGCCGGCTCGTAGGGCTCGCGCCCGCGCAGCCACTCCCAGAAGGCGGGGTCCTCCTTGGGCCGCCCGAACTCGTGCGAGGAGACCAGGGCGTCGAAATGGCCGGCAATGCCGGTGCGCCGCATCTTCAGGGCCAGGCTCTTGCCGTGCGCGTTGGTCACGAGCAGCAGCCTGCGCCCCGAGCGCCGCACCGCGTCGAGGAACTCGATGGCACGGTCGTGCAGCCGGATCAGGTGGTCGACCTCCTCCTTGAGGCCGGCGATGTCGAGCCCGAGGGCGCGCGTCCAGTAGTCCACGCAGTACCAGTCCATGGTGCCCTCGACGGCGCGGAAGCGCGGATAGAGCTCGGCTTTGGCCCGCTCGAGCGACAGGCCGCGCGCCTCGGCGTAGCGCTGCGGCACGTGCTCGCGCCAGAAATGGTTGTCGAAGCGCAGGTCGAGCACCGTGCCGTCCATGTCGAGGAAGACGGTGTCGATCTCCGCCCAGGGCAGGCGCGGCCTGCCGGCCGACGGACGGCGGGCATCCGGGGTCTGCGCGTGCTGGCATTCGCGCTCCATGGCGGCCACACTTTAGCCCAGGAGCCGTTGGAGGCCATCCCCGGGAAGGGTGCGGGATTCGATGCGCGCCGCCGCGATCGTCCACGGGCTCGTCCTCGCCGCCGCCGTCCTCGCGGCGGCCGCGGGCGAGCCCACGCGCGAGGAGCTCGAGCGCTGGCTGGAGGACGACGCCGAGCTGCGCGCCCTCGCGGTCAACGAGGGCGAGCTCGAGTTCCTGCCGCACCCGCCCGACAAGCCCTTCCACCACCAGGTGAACCAGATCGAGATCCGCCGCACGAGCCTCGCCGACGGCTGGGTGACGCTCAGCCAGTGCCACTACAACCTCGACCGCGTCCCCAAGGCGCAGGTGGTCTACGGGCGCGAGCGCACGCGCCGGCTGCGCATCGACCGCTTCACCGGCATCGGGCGCGCCTGGGTGCAGGGGCCCACGGTGCAGCTCGAGGACATCGGTCGCGGCGCGGTGCTGTGCGTGCGCGCCGAGAGCCGCGCGTTGCGCCGCGACGCCGACGGCGGCTGGACGCTGCGCAACGGCCCCTTCATGCGGCGCTTCCTCGACGGCTACTACCCGATGCGGGTCGAGCTCGACCTGCGCATGCCGCCGGGCCTGCTCCGGCTCGTGTCCGTGGACCCGCCCCCGCAGCCCGGCTTCCGCGTGGACCGCGCCCCCGGCCGCATCCACTACGACGCGGTCTTCGAGGGCCGGCTGGTGACGGAGCTGCGTTTCCGGCGCGCGGGCGGTTCCTGAAGCCGAAGGCGCGGCTCGCGCCGCGGCGCCGCGGCCCGTACAATGCGCCCTCCCTTTGCGACCGTACGGGTGAGGCGTGGCCGAAGACGGCACCGGCATCGACCCCTGCGCGCTCGTCGAGCCCGCGGTGGCGCTCGCGCGCGAGGCCGGCGAGCGCATCATGGCCATCTACGAAGGCGGCTTCAGCGTCGCCGAGAAGGCCGACCGCACCCCCCTCACCGAGGCCGACATGGCCGCCCACCGCACCATCGTCGAAGGCCTGCAGCGGCTGACTCCGGGACTGCCGGTGCTCTCGGAGGAGTCCGCTGAGATCCCCTTTGAGGAGCGCGCGCGCTGGCGCACCTACTGGCTCGTGGACCCGCTCGACGGCACCCGCGAGTTCATCAAGCGCAACGGCGAGTTCACCGTCAACATCGCCCTGGTGCGCGACCACGAGCCGGTGCTCGGGGTGGTGCACGCCCCCGCCCTGGGCCTGACCTACTGGGCCTGCCGCGGGGGCGGCGCCTGGAAGCAGGCCGGCAGCGAGGCGCCCCGGCGCATCCGTGTGCGCCCCTTCCGGCCCGGCCGGGCAGTGGTCGCCGGCAGCCGCTCGCACAGCGACGAGCGCCTCGCCGCCTACTGCGAGCGTCTCGGGCCGCACGAGCTCGTGAGCATGGGCTCGGCGCTCAAGTCCTGCCTGGTGGCCGAGGGGCGCGCGGATGTCTATCCCCGCTTCGGCCCCACCTCCGAGTGGGACACCGCGGCGGCACAGTGCATCGTGGAGGAAGCGGGCGGCCATGTCGTCGACGCCGCCGGCCGGCCGCTGCGCTACAACACCAAGCCTTCGCTGCTGAACCCGGATTTCCTCGTCTGCGGCGATCCGGCCGGCGACTGGCTGCGGCCGGTGCGTGACGCCGTCCTCGAGCGCTGAGCCCGTGCCGGAGGCCGCCGGCGGTCCGTCCGGCGGCTCGCGAGCCCCGTCCGCGCCCGCCCGTGGCGCCGCCGCCGGCGCCCGTCGCTATGCTTTGGGTATGCGCTCCTCAGGCACCCACCTCCGACCCGCCATGCGCTTCCGCCCCGCCGGGCTGGAGCGGCGCTTCCGCCTGCACAGCGAGCGGCGCTTCCGCGGCACGCGCCGCCTCGCCCTGGGTGCGGGCATCCTTCTCTACGTCCTCTTCGGCGCCCTCGACCGGGTGCTGTTCCCGGACGACCACGTGACGCTGTGGGCGACCCGCTACGGCTTCGGCCTCCCGCCGCTGCTCGCCGCCTTCGTCTACCTCATGCGCCCGGGCCCGCGGCGGAATGCCGAAGCGGTGCTCGCAGGTGCGGTGCTGGCCGCGGGGCTTTCCATCGTCGCCATGATCGCGCTCGTGCCCGCCGCGCGCGAGATCTACTTCGCCGGCCTCATCCTCGTCTCCATGTTCGGCTACACGGTCTTCCGCCTGCGCTTCTGGCCGGCGACGGCGGTGAGCTGGCTCACGGTGGGCTGCTTCGAGGTCGTCGCCGCGCTCACGGACTACGCGCTGCGGTCGCTCGTGGCCGCCAACTTCTTCTACCTCGCGGGCAACGTGGTCGGGATGATGGCCTGCTACGCCCTCGACTGGGACGCGCGGCGCAACTTCCTGCTGCTGCGCACGCTGCGGCGCGAGCGCGCGCGCGTGGCGCGGCTCGCGCGCCACGACGCCCTCACGGGCCTGCTCGGGCGCCGTGCCTTCCTCGAGCAGCTCGAGTCCGAATGGGCGCGCTGCGCGCGCCTCGGGCTGCCGCTCGGCCTTCTCGCCGTGGACGTGGACCACTTCAAGCGCCTCAACGACAGCCTGGGTCACGCCGCCGGCGACGAATGCCTGCGCCGCGTGGCGCGCGCGCTCGAGGAAGCGACGCGGCGGCCCGGCGACGCCGCCGGGCGCCTCGGCGGCGAGGAGTTCGCGCTGCTGCTGCCGGGGGCCGCGCACGCGGACGCCCGCGCCATCGCCGAGTCCCTGCGCGCGCGCATCGAGGCCGAATGCATCCCGCACCCGGACTCGCCCGTCGGGCCCTGCATCACGGTGAGCGTCGGCGTCGCGACCGCCGAGCCCGCGGGCGCCGCGGGGCCCGGCTGCGAGGCGCTGCTGCGGCAGGCCGACCGCGCCCTCTACGCGGCCAAGCGCGGCGGGCGCAACCGCGTCGTCGCCCTGCCGCCGCCTGGCCTCGCGCGCGACCGCAGCGCATGAGGCTTCGAGCTGCGCCGGCCGCGCGCAGGCGGGCACCCCTGTCAGAAATCTTTACGGTTCCGGGTCCGAGCCGGGTCACGCCCGCCCACGGCTGGCCAAAAATCCGCTTCTGCTCAAAATCTTGCCGGACCGGGCACGCGCCTTGCTGCCTTCGGATACCCCGGACAAGGCGCCGCGAGTGCTAGCCGCCGCACGCCAGCAGCGGCCCGGCGGGGGTGACCGAGCAGAGGAAGGAGCGCGCCATGACGACCATCACGTGCAGACTTGGACCCCAACGATTCGTCCGAACCCTCTCGCTGGCAGCCGCGGCTTGCGCCGCCCTCGCGGGCTTTCCGAAAGCGCTCCCGGCAGCCCCCGTCTACACCTACTCGTTCGAGGCGACGCTCTCCGAGGCGCCCTTGGACCTCCTCGGTGCCGCGGCCTCGGAAGGCATCAGCCTCGGCAGCGTGAGCGGGACCTTCTCGGTCGACGCGGCCGCCCCCGAGAACCCTGCCACCGCGGGCGACCCCGTGCACGGCTCCTATCCCGGCGCGGTGCCGTCGTTCTCGATCGAGATCGACTCGGCCACGGCCTCGGGCACCGGGCTCGACGTCAGCGTGACGGACGTCGGGACGCCGCCTCCCGGCGACACGCTCTTCATCGCGGGAGGCGTGACGGGGATCGACCTCGCCGGCCTCTTTTCGCTCTCGGAGATCTTACTCGGGCTGACCGACAGCGCCGCGGCCGCCTATGCGAGCGACGGCCCCCCGGCACCCCTGCCGGACCTTGCGCAATTCTTCGACGACGCCGGAGACGTGCATCGCATCAGCCTGGGCTTCGCCGACCTCCTGTCCGACACGGATCCCTTCGACTTCTCGGTCGGCCTGACGGTCGTCTACGCCATCTACACCATCGACAGCCTGGTGCCCGTGGAGGTGACGGGTGGACCGGGCGGCGCGGTCCCGGCCCCCGCCCCGGCGTGGCTCGTCCTATCCGGCCTCGCCGGCCTCCTCGCCGCCCGCCGGCGTTCAGCTGCCCTTTCCGGCAAAAAATGGGGGCACTAAGGTAGGCGCAGACCGGCCTGCCAAGGGCTGGAGGCGGGAAGGAGACCACTGCACCACATCCGGCATCTGTCGGTGGCGTCTTCGCTGCGATGCCGGGACGTGAAGGTATCCGCCGGCAGGGGCCGAATCTGAAAAGCGAGCTCGTCGCCCGAGGGCTTCCACGGGTTGCCCTGCCGCGGGCCAGCCGACCTGTTTCGCCTTCAGCCCGCTGGCGCGATCATGAACGCAGGCTATGCGCCTGTCCTGTGCGGTGCCGGTGCTGCCTCCTTCGCTCGTGCGACACAGGCCGTCTGCGCTCGCCACGGCTCGCCGCGACGTGGCACCGCCTAGGTCTGGCAGGCGAGCTTGTTGGCCAGCGCCACGGCCACCACCTTGGGCCGGGGTCGGCGCACGAGGCGTTCGGCCCAGGGTCGGGCGCTCGGCCGAGCGGCGGCATGTGCCGGCGCACGTGCTGCAGCCGCGGTCGGGCATCGAGCACCAGCAACCGGCACAGGTAGCCATTGCCGCGCTTGCTGATACGCCTGAGCCGCTGGCGCTCGCCCAAGCTGTGCTCCCCAGGCCGCCGCCAGGGGTTACCATCTGCCGGACGCAAGCCGGGGAGGCTGCGGGCGCGGAGGACATGGCCAGACGGCTGAAGGGGGCGGAACGCCGCCGGCTCATCCTGCAGAGGGCCAAGCGCCTGTTCGCGCGCAGGGGCTACGGGGGCGTGTCCATGGACGAGCTCGCGGCGGCCTGCGGCGTCAGCCCGGCCGTGATCTATCGGCACTTTCCTTCCAAGGAGGCCCTCTACCGGGAGGTGCTGCATACCTTCGCCTGCGCGCGCGAGGACTACCTGGCCGCCCTGCTCGAAGGCCCCGACGACTTCGCGGAGACGCTCCGACGCCTCACGCTGGCCTACCTGCGCGCCCGCCTCCGGGACCGCGACACGCTGCGCATGGAGCTGCGCAGCATCGCCGACCAGGACCGCGTCCGCCGCGCGATCTACGAAAGCCAGTGGGCGGGCCTGGCCGGCTACGTCGAGGACGTGCTGCGCGAGCGCGCCGGCGGCGACGGCCGGCGCGCGGCGGAGATGGCACGCCTTGCGGCGCTCGCCTATGTCGGCATGGTGCGCGAGGCGCTGATCCGGCTCGGCCTGAAAGCCGCTCCGGCGGAGACCGGCGAGGAGGGGCTCGAGGGGCTCAGCCGCGATCTCGTCACCATCTTCCTGGAGGGGGTCGCCGGGGCGATGCGGCGCTCATCCGGCCCCCGCGTCCAAGACCAGGCGTAGACCCTCGCCCCGCCCTTCCCAGTAGGCGAGCTTGACCCACAGCAGCGCCGCCGCCTCCAGGCAGAGCGCGTTCTCGAGCCTTCCGCAATCGACGGGGAGGAATCCGCAACGGGCGGCGAGCGTCATCACCCGGGCCCTGGCCTCGTCCGAATCGCCGCAGCACCAGACCTGCCTCACGGGCGGCCCGTGCACCGGACCGTCGATCAGCTCCGCCTTCAGCCCGTTGAAGGCCTTGACCACCTCGACTCCGCCAGCCGCGGCCGCGATGCGCTCGGCACCGGAGAGCCCGCCCTCGCCCACGTCCAGCCGGCTCCAGTCACCGGATTGGTCGCATCCGCCAGGACCCTGCCGGCCAGCACCGGCCGGAGCCGCGCGGTCGTCTCCACCGCGACGCGCCACGGGACGGCCAGCACGATGAGCCCGGACGCGCGGCAGGCGTCCTCATAGGGCATGACGTCGCCTCCGTGCACCGCCCGGACCTGCGGCGTGTCGTGCCGGCGTGAGCCCACCGCCACCCGGAGGCCCGCCCGCCGCATGCGCCCGGCGAGCGCCGAGCCGAGCTTGCCCGCTCCGAGCACCGAGACGTCGTAGGCGATCACCCGCCCTCTCCGCCCTGGCCGGAACGAGGGCCCGCGTCGCGCCCGCTTCCGAACCGCCCCCAGTGCACGATGTCCTCGAAGCCGCGCCGCTGCTGCCGCGGCAGCTCGGGGCCCGCCGGGTGGCCGACGGCGATCAGCATCGCGACGATGTAGTTGTCCGGCACGCCCAGCAGCTCCCGCACGCCCCGGGGATCGAAGCCGATCATCGGGAGCGTCGCGAGGCCCATGCCGTGGGCCACCAGCATGAAGGTCATGGCCGCGAGACAGGCCCCGCCCACGGCGTGCTCGATACGGCGCGCCTCGTCCGGATAGAGCACGTCGACCGCCTCCATGTACGCGCGCCGCTTCTCCTCGTCGATGTAGCCGTTCTCGACGAACTGCCGCAGGACCTCCTCCGAACGCCGGTGCGGATCCTTGTCACCGAGCACGGCCACGACCGCGGCCGCATCGAGCACCGGACGCTGGTTCCAGCACAGGGGATAGAGGGCGCGCTTGCGGTCCTCCTAGTCGACGACCACGAAGTCCCAGGGCTGGAAGTTGAAGGACGAGGGGCTGAGCTCCGTCAGCTCGAACAGCTTGCGCCACTGCGCCTCGGAGATCCTCGTCCCCGGCCTGAAGCGGTGCACCGAGCGCCTCGTGCGCACCGCCTCCTCGAGCGGCATCCCGATCATGCCCGCCTCGTCGTCCATCATGCGCCTCCTTCTGTTATGAATGAACGTTCACTGTGTAGACGGCCCCGCGGCGGCCGTCAAGGCGCCCTCTGCATCCCATGCGCTCGGCACGCCCCCTAAGCCGCCGGCGGCCGCGCACCGCCGCCTCCCCGACCGGGATGAGCCGGCAAGGCCAAGCGGGACGCCCGAACCCGGGGGGACTCCGCTTCACTGGACGGATCCCGTGCGGCGCGCACGTGGAGACCCGCCGGCGAGCGGCGCTCCACGGGGAAGTGGCTGCTCAGGGTCGGCTGGACGTCGGCGTCGACCAGCAGGACGCGGGCGCCGAGGTCCGCGAGCAGGCCGCCCAGGTTGGCCGTGAGGGTGGTCTTGCCGACGCCACCCTTTGTGGAACAGACAGTTACGGTCGCCATGGCCCAGTCCTCCCTCGGTGCCGGGAGGTGGGCCGCCGCCCGTTGCATACCGCAGCGCAGCAAGCTATGTTTTGGTCTACTGTTGACGTTAACGTTAAAAAGGAGGCGCCATGACAGCCAGTAGTTTCAAGGCGGACGTTCTCATTCACGTGAACAGCGCCCTCGACGGAACCACCTTCAACCGCGTGGCAGCTGCACTCCGGCGCGTCGAGGGTGTCAACGCGGTCGAGTTCGCTCCCGCAGGCGCACATCTGGTACGGGTGAGCTACGACCCCCAGCAGGCACGCTCGGACCGGCTGCTCGAGACCGTGACCGCGCTCGGGCACCAGGCCCAGCTGGTCGGCCTCTGAGCCCCGTGGGCAAAGCACGGAAGACGGTTCCTATCGGCTCGTTCAAGGCGCTCAAGATCGGTGAGGCCGCACAGCGGCTCGGTGTCACCCCTCGAACGCTGCGCTTCTACGAGGAGCTTGGACTCGTGCAGCCGCACCGCACAGCGCGGGGCACCCGGCTCTACCGAGAGGCCGATCTGAAGCGCCTTGAGGTGGTCCAAACGCTGGCGCAGCTCGGGATGCCCCTTGCCGAGGCGCAAGCGCTCGCCCGAACGCGGCCAGACAGCGCAAGCGGAGACGAGGCGAGCCATAGAGTGGCCGCAATCTTGGACCGGCTTGAAAAGGAGCTGGAGGCGAAGATGCACGCCTGCCGAGACACGCTGGCCCAAATCAGGGCCGCTCGACAGGTGGTGGAAGCTTGCTTCGGATGTAAGCGTCCACCGACCCGACAGGGCTGTAGTGGGTGTCCGGTCGCCAAACGCCGGCACAGCTCACGACTCTTCAATCTCATATGGGAACCTGACCCGGAAAGCTGAAGCGCGCGGTAACACGCCGCCCAGCTTCACCAGACGCGGCTTCGCTCCGCGGCCGGTACGGACCATGCGCACCTAGCCTGCGAAGCGCAATGGCGCCATGGCCCCAGAGACGAACCCTGCCGGCCTAAGGCCTAAGGGTGGTGGCCATGTAGCATCCAATCCGCCAGTTGGTGATGGCCTTCTCGGCCGCCTCCAGCACCTGGCCGATCCGCTCCTCGTCGAGCCCCAGCCGTGACCTGCGAAGGCGCTTTCGGAGAAGGTCGGCAAGGCTCGCGTCCCAGCGGAATTCGACGAGCTCCCAAAAGTCACCAGGCGACCACATGCGCCCCCCTTCAGCGCAGCCCCTTGTGGAGATGCGCTGCGCCAGGCCGGCAAGGGGAACCGGCTTTTCGGGAGCGACCCTGGGCGCAGCGGCTGATCGTCAGCGGTAGACCTCCTTGCGGTGGCCGACCCTCACCACCTCGATCACGAGTAGCCCGGTCTCGACGGAATAGATCAAGCGATAGTCCCCCACCCGTATGCGCCACGTGTGCTCGGCGCCGTGCAGCTTGCGCGCACCCGGCGGGAACGGATCATCCGTAAGCCGCTCGGCCGCCTCGACCAGCCGGCGTACCGCCTCCCGCGGGAGCTTGCGCAGCTCGCGCTCGGCCGAGCGCTTCCAGACGAGCCTATAGGAGCCCATCGGCGCGGAGCCGCTTGACCAGCTCCTCGTGCGTCACCGTCGGCTCGTCGCGCCGCTCGGCCACCGCCGCGAGGTCCGCCAGGTCCTCGAGCAGCGCCTCGTACTCCTCGACGGGCAGCACCACCGAGACGCGGTTGCCGTGCTCGTCGGTGATCCAGGCCGGATGCAGCTTCCCGTTCATGGCGGCTCCTCCTCAGCGGTTGCGGCCCGTCACCGGCAGCACAACCACCTTGTCGCCCTCGCGGAGCATGTCCAGGTAGTCGGCCCAGCGCTGCATCATCTCGCGGCGCTGTTCCAGGAAGCGCGTGCGGTTGTAGGCCCGCCCCAAGCGGTCCGGCACCTCGTGGCCGAGCTGGTGCTCCACCACGTCGGGCTCGTAGCCCAGCCGCTCCGCGAGCAGCGTGCGCGCCACCGCCCGCCAGCCGTGGGCGGTGATCTCGTTGCGCGTGTCGATGCCCATGCGGCGGTAGGCCGCGTTGATCGCCTCGGCCGACAGCGGCCGCAGCGCCGAGCGGGCGCCCGGGAACACCCACCCGCCCGGCAGGTGGGCCGTCTGCGGGCGCAGCTCCTCGAGGATCGCCACCGCCTGGCGCGCGAGCGGCACCAGGTGCGCATGGCCCGTCTTGCTCGCCGTGAAGCGCCACTCGGCCGCCTCGAGGTCCACCTGCTCCCAGCGCATGTGCCGCAGCTCGCCCGGCCGCACGAACAGCAGCGGCAGCAGCCGCAGCGCCGCCCGCACCACGGGCGTGCCCTGGTAGCCGTCGATCACCCGCAGCAGCGCGCCCACCTCCCGCGGGTCCTCGGGGGCCGGCATGTGCCGCTGCTCCACCGGGGCGAGCGCGCCCTTCAGGTCCGGCGTGGGGTCACGCTCCGCCCGGCCCGTCGAGACCGCGTAGCGCATCACCTGGCCGATGTGCAGCAACACCTTCCTCGCGGTGTAGGGGCTGCACTCGCGCTCGGCCCGCCGCACCACCGCCAGCACCTCCGGCGGCTCGATCTCGGCCACGGGGCGGCGGCCCAGGTACGGAAAGGCGTAGGCCCGCAGCCGCTGGATGACACCGCGCGCGTAGGACGGCGCCCAGCCCGGGGAGCGGTGGGCGAACCATTCCTCGGCCACGGCCTCGAAGGTGTGGCGCGCCAGCTCCTGGCGGCGCAGCTTCTCCTCGCGCCGCCGCTCGGCGGGGTCCTCGCCCTGGGCGAGCACCCGGCGGGCCTCGTCACGCAGCACGCGCGCGTCCGCCAGCCCCACCTCGGGATAGCGGCCAAGCGCCAGGCGCTTCTCCTTGCCCGCGAAGCGGTACTTCAGACGCCACAGCTTCGAGCCCGCCGGGGTGACCTCCAGATAGAGACCGCCGGTGTCGTACACCCGGAAGGTGCGCTCGCGGGGCTTGGTGGCGCGGATGACGGCATCGGTCAGCGGCATGGCATGGGCCTCCACAGGCGGTGTCGCGGGTTCGATTCCTCGTGGGAACCGAACAGGGCGCGTGCCCCCAGGGGGTCGATATGCCCCCAAATATGCCCCCAGAATGCCCCCGTTGGCAATGGACGCCGCTGGACGTCACCGGACAGGTTTTTGCTGTAGAGGCGGGACGTTGCGGGAGCCTTTCAGACGCCGCTGGACGTCCCTGAACGCGCTGTTGGTGGCCAGGGACGGAATCGAACCGCCGACACGGGGATTTTCAGTCCCCTGCTCTACCAACTGAGCTACCTGGCCGCTCGGAAGGGAGGGGTATTGAACGGCCGCCCGCG
Organism: Gammaproteobacteria bacterium; assembly: GCA_015494165.1. Lineage (GTDB taxonomy): Bacteria > Pseudomonadota > Gammaproteobacteria > S144-34 > S144-34 > S144-34. The sequence continues at coordinate 14,841 of WGBS01000185.1, forward strand.
CGGGGCTGTCAAGCGCGTGCGTCCAGCGGCGGCACCAGCCGGGGCAGACACGGGCGGGTGGCCGCCCGCGGGCGGCTCAGCCGCCGGCGCCGGTCCCGGGCGGCGTCCAGCCCGCGGGCGGCTCGGCGCCGCCGCCGAAGAGGAAGCGCTCCATCTCGCGCTCGAGGAAGCGCCGCGCCTCGGGGTCGGTGAGCACCAGGCGGTGCTCGTTGATGAGCATGGTCTGGTGGCGAAGCCACATCTGCCAGGCCTCCTTGGAGACCTGCTCGTAGATGCGCCGCCCCAGCTCGCCCGGGTAGGGCGGGAAGTCGAGGCCCTCGGCCTCGCGGCCGAGCTTGACGCACTGCACCATGCGGGCCATGTCAGGCTCCCCCGAGCGCGCGTTCGACAAGGCGCGCCACCGGCGCCGGCATGCCGGGGCGCGGCCGCGCGCGCACCTTGTACCACAGGGCCGCGCCGGCTTCCATCACGCCGCCGGCGGCGGAGCCGGGCGCGAGCTCGGCGCGCAGGGGGCGGATGCGCAGCCGGAAGTGGGTGAAGGCGTGGCGCATGGGCTCGAGCTCGCGCAGGCCGCGCACGCGCAGCCCGAGCGCGCGCCGCGCCCAGCGCCCGGGCGCCTCGCCCTCCGGCACCTCGGGCGGGCACCACAGCCCGCCCCACACGCCCGCCGGCGGCCGCCGGGTGAGCAGCACGCGCCCGGCGCCGTCGACGACGAGCAGCATGCGCGTCTCGCGCTCCGGGAGCGCGCGCCGCGGGCGCGGGGCCGGCCAGCGCGTGGGCTCGCCGCTCGCATGCGCCGCGCAGCCTGCGCGCACGGGGCACTCGCCGCAGCGCGGCGCGGCGCGCGTGCACACGGTGGCGCCGAGGTCCATGATCGCCTGGGTGTAGGCGCGCGCCTCGCGCGAGGGCGTATACGCCTCGGCGAGCGCCCACAGGCGGCGGGCCACGGCGGGCTCGCCGGGCCAGCCCTCGACAGCATGGAAGCGGGCGAGCACGCGCCGGGCGTTGCCGTCGAGGATGGGATACGGAAGGCCGTGGGCCAGCGCCAGGATCGCGCCCGCGGTCGAGCGCCCGATGCCCGGAAGCGCCGCGAGCGCCCCGGGGTCGGCCGGCAGCTCGCCGCCGTGGCGCTCGACCACGATGCGCGCGGCGCGGTGGAGGCTGCGGGCGCGCGCGTAGTAGCCGAGCCCGGCCCACAGCGCCAGCACCTCGTCGAGCGAGGCGCGCGCGAGCGCGGCGGCGTCCGGGAAGCGCGCCACGAAGCGCTCGAAGTAGGGGATTACGGTCGCGACGCGCGTCTGCTGGAGCATGATCTCCGAGACCCACACGCGGTAGGGCGTGGCCGGGTTCTGCCACGGCAGGTCGTGGCGCCCGTGGCGGCGCTGCCAGGCCACCAGGCGGCGGGCGAAGGCGGCGGGCGTCACGGAAGGTCCTCCTCCGCGTCCTCGGCCCCGTCGGCGTCCTCGCCGTCCATGTGCCGCACGACGGCCTCGGCCATGGCGCGCAGCTTCAACCGCAGCACCCAGGGGCCGATCAGGGGCGGCACCCAGAAGGCGGGCTCGAGCTCGCTCTCCATGCGCAGGCGCGTGCCCGCGCCCTCCGGGAGGATGCGCCAGCGGGTGCGCCCGTGCCGGAAGTCGCTGCCCTCGCGCACCGTGTGCGCCTCCACCGTCCAGGGGTCGGGGGTGCGGAAGTCCATGACGTGGCGCAGGTCGCGGCAGAAGAAGAGCACGCAGCCGCGCAGCACCGTGCGCATGCGGCGCACCCCGGGCCGCGGGGCGTCGAGCTGCTCGAGCTCTACCAGCCACGGCATCACCCGCGGCCAGTGGGCGGGGTCCAGGATCATGGCGCGCACCGCGGCCGGCGCCGCGCGCAGGCGCGCGTCGAGCTCGACGCGGTAGACGCCGGCCGCGTCGCGCCGCACGTCCAGGCGCTCCACCTCGGCGCCGGCGGCCGCCGAGGCCGCCGCCAGCAGCAGCGCCGCGCCCGCCGCCCTCACCGGAGCAGGCCCCGCAGCCGCTCCTCCAGGTCGCGCCCGAGCTCTTCGCCCAGCTCCTTCTCGAGCTTGCGCCGCAGCTTCTCCTCGAGCTTCCTGCGCTTCTTCTCGAGCCGCTTCTTCTGCGTCTCCTTCAGGAGCGTCTCGACGTCGAGCGTGACCTCGGGCGAGGCGAGCGGGCCGCGCAGGCGCAGCGGTACCGGCACGCCCTTGAGCTCCTCCAGCCCCTCGCCGCCCTGCCCCTTGGCGGTGCTCACCACCACGGCGCGCAGGCGGTAGTCGAGGCGCTCGCGCACGAGGTCGACCGTGCCGCGCCCGGTCACGCGCAGGAAGGGCGACTTGCCGAGCAGGTCGTCGTTGCGCAGCACGCCGTCGCGCACCCGGCCCGTGGCCGTGATCTCCGTGAAGTCGGTGCGCCGGGGACCGGACGCGGCGGGCGAGGGCTCCCCGCGCAGCCGCGCGCGCGCCTCGCGCAGGAGCGCGGCGACGTTGACGCCCTCGATGGCGCCGTCGCGCAGCGCCACGGCGACCTCGCCGGAGAGTGTGCGGCGCAGCGCCAACGGGTCCGCACCGCGGGCGGCGAGGCGCGCGCGCACGGTGCCGGTGCCGCTGAGGCGCTCGAAGCCCGCGAGGTCGCGCAGCAGCGGCCGGAGCCGCACGCCCTCGAGGCGCTCGTCCAGGCGCACCACGGGCACGGGGCCGCGCGCGTCGATGCGCACGTCCCCGCGGTAGCGGCCGCCGTAGAGGCGCGCGCGCGCGGGATGCAGGCGCAGCCGCCCGCCCTCGGCCGCGAGGCGCACCGTCACCTCGCGGGAACGGATGCCCCAGGCGCGCAGCTCGCCGACGGCGAGCTCGGCCGAGGCGCGCAGGGCGCGCAGCGTCCCGACCGGGAGCAGGGCGCCCGCGGCCGCCGCCCCCCCGGGGCTCGCCCCGCGCGCACCGGCCTTCGCGCGCGGCGGCAGGTAGCGGTCGAGGTCGAGGCGGTCCACCCGCAGGGTCGCCAGGTAGCGCGGCCGGCTGCCGTCGAGGCCGCGCACGGCGAGCTCGCCCTCCGCCGTGCTCTCGTCGAGCACCAGGCGCAGGCGCTTGAGCTCGACGGCGGTCGCCGAGGCCCACAGCCGGGTCTTGAGCTCCAGGTGCACGAAGGTGCGCGGGTCGGCCGTCTTCGGCGGCTCGATGCCGAGCGCCATCAGCGTCCCGCGCGGGTCGAAGGGCGCCACCGCCAGGTCACCCACGAGACGCGGCGCCGAGGCGAGCCGCTCCACCCGCGCGCCCTTGAGCAGCGCCTCGACGCCCGCAAGCCGCAGCCGCAGCGGCTCGAGCACCAGCCGGTCCGCGCCCGGCTCGAGCGCGCCCCCGCCCTCGGCCTCGAGCTCGAGGCCCGCCGGCGGCAGGCCCTCGCCCTTCGCGCGCACGCGCAGCGCCAGCCCGCGCACGGCGTGCGCGCCCGCCGCGAGGTCGGCGAGCACCCGCGCCCGCAGGCGTGCCGTCCCCTCGAGCGCCGGCCGCGCGAGCCGGAAGGCGCCCTCGACGCGCACCGGGAAGGCCTCGCCGGGACGGAAGGCGCCGACCTCGAGCTCGAGGCCGCTCACGGCGAGCTCCCGGCCGGCCCGCAGGTCGCGGAAGCGCACCGCGGCGTCTTGTACCACGAGACCGCCGACGGCGAGCGCGGCCACGGGCGGCGCGCCGCCCGTGCGCCCGGCGCCGTGCTCGCCCGCCGCGGCGGTACCCGCCTCCTTGCTTCCGCCCCCGGCGCCGAGGCCCTCGAAGTTGCTGCGCCCGTCGCCAAGACGGACCAGGTTGAGCCGCACGCCGTCGAGCTCCACCGTCCCCACCTCGACCTCGCGCCGCAGGAGCGGCAGCAGCCGCACGCGCACCGCCATGCGGCGCGCCTCGAGCAGCGGGGCCTCCGAGGCCGGGAACCCCTCGGGGTTGCCGAGGCGCACCCCCTCGGCCTCGAGGCCCAGCCAGGGGAAGACCTGCAGCCGCAGCGGCCCGCGCAGCTCGAAGGGCCGCTGGAGGGCCTCGCTCACGAAGGCCTCGATGCGCGGCCGGTAGGTCTCGGGCTCGAACAGGACGCGCGCGGCGACGAGCGCCGCCACCACCAGCAGCGCCAGGATTCCGGCAAGGATCAGGATCGGACGCAGGGCGCGCATCTTCGCCTCCCGTGGTGCCGGCAGCCGCCGCTCGCGCGAGTATACGGCCTGCGCGGCGCGGCGGCGCCGGCGCCTGCTAAGATGAGGCAAGGGACGGCACGTCCGGCGGGGCCGGCGCGGCGGGCTTGGAAAGGCTGCACCAGGCCCCAATTGCCCAAGCAGGGCGGGCGGCCCTGCCCGCAACCCGCGCAGGAATCCTCACTTGGCGAAGGGGGAAAGGCATGAGCGAATACGTGGTGGTTGTCGCCGACGGCTCCCGGGCACGGTTCTTCACCCTGGAGCCCGCCGAGATCCCGGAGATCGAGGGCGGCCCGAACCTGGTCGAGCGTGAGGACCTCGCCAACCCGGAGCGCGAGCTGCCCGACCGCGAGCTGTGGTCGGAGCCCAAGACCGGGCGCAACCGCGCCCCCAACGGCGGCCCCGCCCACGGCTATGACGACCACCGCGCGCAGCACGAGGCCGAATACGAGAAACGCTTCGCGCGCACGGTCGCCGAGCGCACCGTCGCGCTCGCCAATGCCAACGGCACCCGGCGCGTGGTGATCGCCGCCGAGAAGCGCATGCTCGGCTTCCTGCGCAACGAGCTTGGCGCGCTCGAGCGCGCCGGCATCGAGGTGCGCGAGGTGGCCCGTGACCTGAGCAAGCTCGGCGCGCGCCAGATCCACGAGCACCTGGCGAAGGAGGGCGCACTGCCGCGCCGCAGGAGCCCGGCCGCCTGAGCCGCCGGAAGGCGCGCGTTGACAGCCCCCGGCGCGCCCCTACAATGGGTTGGCGCCCTCACGGGCGGGCGTAACTCAGCTGGTAGAGTGGCAGCTTCCCAAGCTGCAGGTCGCGGGTTCGAGTCCCGTCGCCCGCTCCAGATCCGTTCTCTCCCGCGCGCGGACCACGCTCAGGCGGGCCCTGCCGCGTACATGGCCTCGATCTCGGCCGCGAGACGCTCGCACACCACGCCGCGCTTGAGCTTGAGCGTGGGCGTGAGGGTGCCGTCCTCGACGGTCCACGGCTCGAGGGTGGCGTGCACCTGGCGCACCTTGGCGTAGCCCGGAAAGCCGCGCAGGGCCTCGGCGATACGCCGCAGCAGCGCGCGCTTGACCTTGGGCGAGGCGAGGCTCGCCCGGTCGAGCGGGTCGACGCCGAGCGCGCGCGCGAAAGGCACCCACTGCTCGGCGTCGAGCACCACGCAGGCGGCGAGATAGGGCCGGCCCTCGCCCACCACCAGCGCCTGCTCGAAGAGCGGGTCCAGGCAGATCGCCTGCTCCATGTCCACCGGCGGCACCTTCTCGCCGTTGGACAGCACGATGATGTCCTTGAGCCGCCCCGTGATGTAGATGTGGCCGTGCTCGATCCGGGCCTGGTCGCCGGTGTGGAGCCAGCCCTCGGCGTCGATGGCCGCGCTGGTGGCGGCATGGTTGTTCCAGTAGCCGAGCATGACGCCGGGGCCGCGCACGAGGAGCTCGTCGTCCTCGCCGATGCGCACCTCCACGCCCGGCAGCGGGATGCCGACGCTGCGCGGGTCGTTGTCGTCGAAGGTGTTGACGCTCACCACGGGCGCGGTCTCGGTGAGGCCGTAGCCCTGGAGGATGGGGATGCCCAGGCCGATGAACACGCGCGCGACGTCGAGCGGCAGCGCCGCCCCGCCGCTCACCGCCGCGCGCAGCCGCCCGCCGAGCCGCTCGCGCACCTTTTCCGCCACCAGCCGCTCGAGCACCGGCCAGAGCGCGAAGTCCGGCGACCAGCGCCCGCGCCCCTGCGCGTGCTCGAAGCGGCGCCAGCCGATGGACACGGTCGCACGGAACAGCGCGCGGCGCACCGCCGGCCCCTTGGCGAGCTGCTGGCGCAGACGCACGTAGACACGCTCGAAGATGCGGGGCACCGCGATGATGAGCGTGGGGCGCACCGTGCGCAGGTCCTCGGCGAGCTGCGGGATGGAGCGCGCGTAGGCCACCGCCGCCCCTGCCATCATCGGCAGGTAGTAGCCGCCGGTGCGCTCCAGCGTGTGCGACAGCGGCAGGAAGGAGAGGAACAGGTCCTCCTGGTAGCAGTCGACGAGCGTGAGCGCCGCGTGCGCCACCGCCAGCATGTTGTGGTGGCTCAGCATCACGCCCTTGGGGCGCCCCGTGGTGCCCGAGGTGTAGACGATGGAGGCGAGCGCGTGCGGGTCGCCGCGCCGCGCGCGCAGCTCGCCCTCGGCCGGCAGCCACTCGGCCGCGTAGCGCGCGCGCTCGTCGCCGAGCTCGCCCGCCGGCTCGCCGAGCACGACGACGCGCCGCAGAGTCTCGATGCCGGCCACCGCCGGCGCCTGGCGGCGTCTGGCGCCGGCGTCCTGCACCACGAGGACCTTGGCCGCGGAGTCGGCGAGGATGAAGGCGACGTTGTCGGGCCGGTCGTCACAGTAGAGCGGCACGTCCACCAGCCCGAGCCCGAGCGCCGCCTGGTCGACCGCCACCCACTCCGGCCCGTTGCGCAGGCTGAGCGCGACGCGGTCGCCCGGCTCGAGGAAGCCCTCGGCGGCGAGCGCCGCCTGCCAGCGCCCCGCGAGCCGCGCCGCCTCCGCCCAGCTCAGGCTGCGCCATGCCTTGGCGCCGCGGTCGAACCAGCGGTAGGCCTCACGGTCGGGGCTGCGCCGCACGCGCACCCGGAAGAGGCCGTCCAGCGTGCCGGCCTCCTCGACGGAGATCAGGTCCTCGTTCCACACCCCAGCCATGGCGCGTATTTGGGCAAAGCCGGCCGCCCGAGGCAAGTGCTAGAATGAGTGCTTCCCGGAAGGAGCGGACGGCGGGCGCACGCGCGCGCCCCGGCGGTGCCCGCATGGAGATCGTGGTCAACGGCGAGCGGCGCGAGGTGCCCGAGGGCCTGACGGTGGCCGCGCTCGTCGAGCGCATGGGCCTCGCCGGGCGGCGCCTCGCCGTCGAGGTCAACCGCGAGATCGTGCCGCGCAGCCGGCACGCCGAGCACCGGCTGCGGCCGGGCGACCGCGTCGAGATCGTCCACGCCATCGGCGGCGGCTGAGCCCCGCCGCCCGCCCGAGGCCGACGGAGGAAGCATGGCGACCGTACCCCAGACACGCCCCACGGGACCCGACGATGCGCTCGTGATCGCCGGGCGCAGCTACCGCTCGCGCCTGCTCGTGGGCACGGGCAAGTACCGCGACCTCGACGAGACGCGCCGCGCGGTCGAGGCGAGCGGGGCCGAGATCGTCACCGTGGCGATCCGCCGCACCAACATCGGGCAGAACCCGGACGAGCCCAACCTGCTCGATGTGCTGCCGCCGGACCGCTACACCATCCTGCCCAACACCGCCGGCTGCTACACGGCCGAGGACGCGGTGCGCACCTGCCGCCTCGCGCGCGAGCTGCTCGACGGGCACGCTCTGGTCAAGCTCGAGGTGCTGGGCGACGAGCGCACCCTCTTCCCGGACGTGATGCAGACCCTCGAGGCCGCCGAGACGCTGGTCGCCGAGGGCTTCGAGGTGATGGTCTACACCAACGACGACCCGGTGATGGCCAGGCGCTTCGAGGAGATCGGCTGCGTGGCGGTGATGCCGCTCGCCGCTCCCATCGGCTCCGGCCTCGGCATCCAGAACCGCTACAACATCCTCGAGATCGTCGAGAACGCCAAGGTGCCCATCCTGGTGGACGCGGGCGTGGGCACGGCCTCGGACGCGGCCATCGCCATGGAGCTCGGCTGCGACGGCGTGCTCATGAACACGGCGATCGCCGGCGCCCGCGACCCGGTCCTGATGGCCTCGGCCATGCGCAAGGCGGTGGAGGCCGGGCGCGAGGCCTTCCTCGCGGGCCGCATCCCGCGCAAGCGCTACGCGTCGGCCTCCTCGCCCATCGACGGCACCTTCTTCTGAGCGCCCGCGCGCGGCGGGCACGCACGCGGATGGAGCGCGAGCACGGGAGGCCCCCGGCGGCGCCGGTGCGCACCTACGTCCGGCGCGAGGGGCGCATGACGCGCGCCCAGCGCCGCGCGCTCGAGACCCTGTGGCCGCGCTACGGCGTCGAGCCCGGCGAGGGCGTGCTCGACCTCGACGCCGTCTTCGGCCGCCACGCCCCGCGCGCCCTCGAGATCGGCTTCGGCATGGGGGATGCCCTGCTCGCGATGGCCGCGGCGCGCCCCGGCTGGGACTTCCTCGGCGTCGAGGTCTACCGCCCGGGGGCGGGCAGCCTCATCCGTCGCGCCCACGAGCAGGGGCTGCCGAACATCCGCGTGGTGCTGGGCGATGCGGTCGAGCTGCTCGAGCGCCACCTGCCGCCGGCCTCGCTCGACGCCGTCTACGTCTTCTTCCCGGACCCCTGGCCCAAGAAGCGCCACCACAAGCGCCGCCTCGTGCAGCCGGCCTTCGCCGCGCGCGTGGCGCGGGTGCTGCGGCCCGGCGGCGTGCTGCACCTCGCCACCGACTGGGAGCCCTACGCCGAGCACATGCTGGCTGTGATGGAGGCGGCGCCGGGCTTCCGCAACGCCGCCGGCCCCGGCCGGTACCTGGAGGGCCGCGGCGAGCGCCCGGAGACCAAGTTCGAGCGGCGCGGCCGCGCCCTCGGCCACCCGGTGCGCGACCTGCTGTACGTGCGGGAGGCGGGAGACGGGAAACGGGAGACGGGCGGAGGCCGGTGACGGCCGGGCCGGTCCCCCGCGGCGGCGCGTGGCGCCCCGGCGGCCCTTTCCCCTAAAATGCCGCGCTCCGGCCGCCCGCCCCGCCGCGGCGGCCCACCGGATCCGCGGCCCCGCCAGCCCTGGACGGCGGGGCGGCCAAACTCGAGAGCACGGGGGGAAAGGCATGTCCAAGAAGCACCCGATCATCGCGGTCACCGGCTCCTCGGGCGCCGGCACCACCACGGTCAAGGTCGCCTTCGAGCACCTGTTCCGGCGCATGGGGATCAACCCGGTCATCGTCGAGGGCGACAGCTTCCACCGCTACGACCGCTACGAGATGAAGGAGGCCATCGCCAAGGCCCAGGCCGAGGGGCGCAACCTCAGCCACTTCGGGCCCGAGGGCAACCTCTTCGACAAGCTCGAGGAGCTGTTCCGGACCTACGCCGAGACCGGCACCGGCATGCGCCGCTTCTACCTCCACAGCCAGGAGGAGGCCGAGCCCTACGGCCAGAAGCCCGGCACCTTCACCCCCTGGGAGCCCATCCCAGAGGGCACGGACCTGCTCTTCTACGAGGGCCTGCACGGAGGGGTGGTTACGGACGAGGTCAACGTCGCCCAGCACGTGGACCTGCTCATCGGCGTGGTGCCGATCGTCAACCTCGAGTGGATCCAGAAGATCCACCGCGACGCCAAGGAGCGCGGCTACTCGCCCGAGGCCATCGTGGACACCATCCTGCGGCGCATGCCGGACTACGTGCGCTACATCACGCCGCAGTTCTCGCGCACGGACATCAACTTCCAGCGCGTGCCGACCGTCGACACCTCCAACCCCTTCATCGCGCGCGACATCCCCACGCCCGACGAGAGCTTCGTGGTGATCCGCTTCCGCAACCCGAAGGGCGTGGACTTCCCCTACCTGCTCAACATGATCCACAACTCCTTCATGTCGCGGCCCAACACCATCGTCGTCCCCGGCGGCAAGATGGGCTTCGCCATGGAGCTCATCCTCCAGCCCATCCTCGAGCGCATCATGGAGGAAAAGCGCAAGGCGGGCGGCTGAGCAGGCCTGGGTCCGCGGAGCGGGCTACGGCCCGCCGCCCCGTCGCGCCGCCGGCCCCTCGGGCGCGCCACCGCCGGGCCCCGCGCGGCGCCAGTTCTCGTCGTCGCGGTAGACCTCGTGGCGCGCCCAGCGCGCGAAGCTGCGCGCGTCGGTGACGCCGCTCGTGCGCCGCCCCGCGCCGGCGACGACCTTGTAGACGATCTGCCGCTCCGCGGGCGGCCGCGACTCGTCCCAGTCCACGATCTGGCGCACCGACCAGGCCTCCCCGAACGCGCCGTTGCTGTAGCAGGCGCCGAGGCGCAGGTCCTCGGGCCGCAGCCCGGGCCCGGCCCCCGCGCCGCGCGTGGCGAGCTCGTAGATGCGCAGCAGGTCGGCCTCGCTCACGTCCATGAAGGTGTCGAGCTGGCTGAGGGCGTAGACGAAGCGCTCGTGGGGAATGGCCGGCGGACCTTCGCGCCGCGCGCGCGGCGCGAGCGCGAGCGGGTAGCGGCGCCAGCGGAAGGGCAGGTTCCAGGCCACGGCCGCGAGCACGATGGCGAGCGCATCCAGGCCCACGGGGCGCAGCACGTAGCCGAAGCCGACGTCGTGCACGGCGGCGCCGAGCAGGACCGCCGAGAGTGCCGTAGCCCCGCCCGGCGGGTGGATGCAGCGCGCGTAGTGCATCACGAGCACCGCCAGCGCCACGGCGAGCGGCCCCGCCACCAGCGGCTGCGGGACCGCCAGCGCCACCGCCACGCCCACCACGGCGGAGAGCAGGTGCCCGCCGAGCACCGGCCAGGGCTGGGCCAGCGGGCTGTGCGGCACGGCGAAGAGCAGCACCGCCGAGGCGCCCATGGAGGCGACGACGAGCGGCCCGCCCGGTGCCATCGCCCCGGCCCAGGCGAGGGCGAAGACGGTCAGGATGCCGACGAAGGCGCCCCCGCCCGAGACCCAGCGCTCGGTATGGCTGACGCGCTGCCGCTCGACGCCGAGCACCTCGAGCCACCGCCATGCCATGCCCCTGCCCTCCCGCGTGCCAGGAACCGGAGGGCCGCCATTGTAGCGGCCTGCTAGAATGGGAATCCGGACCGTTTCCGGGCGGAGCCCTCCATGTCCACGCATCCCCAGGCCGCGCCCGCGCGCGAGCCCTTCCCCGCAGGCGCCTCCACCGCCGGCGAGTGGCGCGAGGCGGTGCGCGAGTGCGCGCGCGCCATCGGCCGCGGCCACGGCGCCGGCCTCGGCTTCGTCTACGCGACCGACGCCTGGGCCGACGCCTTCCCCGCCATCGTCGGCGCGCTGCGCGAGGAGACGGGCATCGAGCACTGGGCGGGCACGGTCGGCAGCGGCATCTGCTGGACCGGCCACGAGCACTACGAGCGCCCGGGGCTCGCCGTCATGGCCGCACCGCTCCCCCCGGAGCGCTGGCGCCTGCTGCCGCCCTTGCGCGAGGACCTGAGCGCGCTCGCCGAGCACGCCGACTGGCTCGGGCGCCTGGAGAGCTGCCTCGGCGTGGTCCACGGCGACCCGCACAACCCCCACCTGCCGCGCCTCATCGGCCAGCTCGCCACGGTGCTGCCGAACGGCTTCCTGGTGGGCGGGCTCACCTCCTCGCGCGGCCGCCACGTGCAGGTGGCGGGCGCGACCGCCGAGGGCTGCCTCTCGGGCGTGCTCCTCGACGGCGCCCTCGGGGTGCGCACCGCGCTCAGCCAGGGCTGCACCCCCATCGGCCAGCGCCACGTGGTCACCGAGTGCGAGCGCAACATCCTCATCGGCATCGACGGCCGCCCGGCGCTCGACGTCTTCGAGGAGGAGATCGGCGAGGTGCTGGCGCGCGACCTGCGCCGCGCGGCGGGCTACATCTTCGCGGGCTTCCCCGTCCCCGGCGACGACACCGGCGACTACCTGGTCCGCAACATCGTGGGCGTCGACACCCGCCACCGCCTGCTCGCGGTGGGCGAGCTGCTCGAGCCCGGCCAGCCGCTGCTGTTCTGCCGGCGCGACGCCAACACCGCCTGGCGCGACCTCGAGCGCATGGCCGACGAGCTCGCCGCCCGCCTCGACCACCCGCCGCGCGGGGCGCTCTACTTCTCCTGCCTGGGGCGCGGCCGCCACACCTTCGGCGAGGGCTCGCGCGAGCTCGGCCTCATCCGCGAGCGCCTCGGCGAGGTGCCGCTGGTCGGCTTCTTCGCCAACGGCGAGATCCACCGCGACCGCCTCTACGGCTGGACCGGCGTGCTGGCCGTCTTCTGAGCGCGACGGGAGCCGCCATGGAGCGCCGCCCCCTCGGCGACAGCGGCATCGAGGTGAGCGTGCTCGCCCTGGGCACCATGACCTTCGGCGAGCAGAACACCGAGGCCGAGGCCCACGCCCAGCTCGACCGCGCCCTCGACGCCGGCGTCAACCTGATCGACACCGCAGAGATGTACCCGGTGCCGCCGCGCGCGGCCACGCAGGGCGAGACCGAGGCCATCATCGGCCGCTGGCTGGCGAAGGCGCCCGGGCGGCGCGACCGCGTGGTCCTCGCCACCAAGGTGAGCGGGCGCGCCGACTGGCTGCCCTGGATCCGCGGGGGGCCGAGGCTCGCCGCCGCCCACGTGCGCGCCGCCCTCGAGGGGAGCCTCAGGCGCCTGCGCACCGACCATGTGGACCTCTACCAGGTGCACTGGCCGGACCGCAGCACCAACTTCTTCGGCCGTCTCGGCTACACGCCGGAGCCGGACCCGCCGGACGTGGTGCCGATCGAGGAGACGCTCGAGACGCTGGCGGCGCTGGCGCGCGAGGGCAAGGTGCGCGCCATCGGCGTCTCCAACGAGACGCCCTGGGGCGTGATGCGCTGGCTGCACGCGGCCGAGCGGGCGGGGCTCCCGCGCATCGCCTCCATCCAGAACCCCTACAGCCTGCTCAACCGCACCTACGAGATCGGGCTCGCCGAGATCTCCCACCGCGAGGGCGTGGGGCTGCTCGCCTACTCGCCGCTCGGCTTCGGTGTGCTCACGGGCAAGTACCTTGGCGGGGCGCGGCCGCCAAGGGCGAGGCTCACCCTGTATCCGGACTATCGCCGCTACAGCTCGCCGGAGGCCGAGCGCGCCACGGCCGAGTACGTGGCGCTCGCCCGCCGCCACGGCCTCGATCCCGCGCAGATGGCGCTCGCCTACGTGCGCACGCGCCCCTTCGTGACCTCGGTCATCCTCGGCGCCACCACCATGGAGCAGCTCGAGGCCGATCTCGCGAGCGCCGACCTCGAGCTGCCGCCAGAGGTGCTCGAGGGCATCGAGGCCATCCACGCGCGCCAGCCCAACCCCGCTCCCTAGCCCGCGGACCGCGCGGGGGCGGGGGCGCGCTGCCGTCAGACGACCCGGAACTGCGGCAAGGCCTGGAGGCCGCCGCGCAGCACGCTCACCTCGATGCCGCGCTGCATGAGCAGGAAGGCCGCGGCCGAGGCGCGCCGCCCGGTGCGGCAGTAGCACACGTAGTGCGTGCCGGGGTCGAGCTCGTCGAGCCGCAGCCTGAGCTCGTGCAGCGGCAGGTTGACCGCGCCCGGCAGGTGGAAGCGGTGGAACTCCTTGGCGTGGCGCACGTCGAGCCAGCGCGCACCGGCGTTGACGCGCCGGCGCGCCTCGTCGGCCTCGATCCAGTGCAGCACGGGCTCCTTGAGCAGCGTGTCGAAGTCCTGCTTCGACAGGCGCAGCAGCACGCCGTCTGTCTCCATGGTGACGGTGGCGTTGCGCCGCCCCTCCGAGAGCAGCGCCTCCTCGCCGAAGCCCGCCCCCTGCGACAGGCGCGCGAGCTCGATGGTGCGCGTCACGCGCGCGCGCCCCTGGTCGATCAGATAGTAGTAGTCGCCCCGCTCGCCCTGGCGTACGACGACGTCGCCGGCGCGCACCGGCACGCGCTCGATGCGCTCGAGCAGCCGGCGCAGGTTGGCCGGCGGCACCGCCCGGAAGGGCAGGGCGCGAAGGAGCCGCCGCAGCCGGCGCCCCGCCTCCCCGTCCTCGCGCGTGTCCTCTCCGCCCGCGCCCTCCAGGGCCGTGATCTGGTCCCAGGTGAGCATGTAGTCGAGGAGGTTTGCGTCGACGCGCAGCACCGTCACCGCCGTCATCGCCACGGCTGTCGCGCGCCGCGGCTGGCGGTCGCCGAGGGGATGGCGCGCCTCCTCGGTGCCGGCCTTGACGATGCGCTCGGCGTCCTCCTCCGGGAAGAGCAGCCGCACCTGCCCCGAGAGCAGATAGAGCGCCTGGTTGTCGAGCTCCCCGCGCCGGAAGAGCACCGTCCCCGCCGGCTGGCTGTCGAGGCTCGCCAGGGAGACGAGCTCCTCGAGGCGCTCGTCGGAGAGGCTGCTCAGGGGCACCAGCTCGCGCAGCGCCGCCCGCTCCGGCAGCAGGCCGCGGGGCTCCGGCGCGGCCCCGCCCTCGCGCACCTCGTGCATCATGGCGCTCACCTCCATCCGCGCGGGGCCGCCGGCGCACGGCCGGCCCCGCGCTCGTGTTCTTGTTGTTCTCCCTCCCGCCGGCGCGGAGGCCAGCGTCACGGAACTCTCCATGCTAGGCACCGCCGCGCGCGCTGCCGTGACGGCGGTCACGCCGCGCGGCTCTTGAAGGGCCACCCGGCGCGGCTATATTCACGGTAGAGCCCCTTGTCCTGTCGCAAGAGGAGGTGACGTCATGATCGTCTCCACCACCGATCCCATCACGGGCCGCGACATCAAGGACCCCGAGAACCACCCCTACGTCATCGAGGGCGAGGGCGAGATGGCGGTGAAGATCTACTTCGAGTCCGAGGAGACCAAGCGCCAGTACCTCGAGCTCGAGGTGGAGAACCCCGCCAAGCACTTCGAGCACAGCCTCGACAACCCCGCGGGGATGGGCCCCGGCGACACCAAGCACGTCTGAGGCCGGAGCCCGCCGGCGCGGGGCCGGCGGGCCGACCGTCATGGCCGCGCAAGCGCCGCGCCCCGCGGCGGGGGTCGAATGCGAGCGCATCGTCGACGCCGCGGTCGCCCTCGCCGAGGAGCTGGGCTCGTGGGAGGCGGTGCGCCTGCACCACGTGGCCGACCGCCTCGGCATCGGCCTCGAGGAGGTGCGCGCCTGCTTTCCCGAGAAGGACGCCCTGATCGACGCCTGGTTCGACCGCGCCGACCGCGCGGCGCTGGCGGCCGCCCGCGCGCCGGGCTTCCGCCGCCGGCCGCTGCGGGCGCGCCTCGTTGCGGTCATCTGGGCATGGCTGGAGGCGCTCGCCGCCCACCGGCGCGTCACCCGGCAGATGATCCTCGCCAAGCTCGAGCCCGGACACATCCACATCCAGATCCCCGCCCTGGTGCGGATCAGCCGCACGGTGCAGTGGATGCGCGAGGCCGCCGGCATCGAGCACGCCGGCCCGCGGCGCGCGATCGAGGAGACCGCCCTCACCGCCATCTACCTCGCGGCCTTCGCCCGCTGGATAGCCGACGCCTCCCCGGATAGGATGGAGACCCGCCACCTGCTCGAGCGGCTGGTGGCGGCCTTCGTCGCCGTCCACCGCCCGCGGGAGGCCGCTTGGACCCCTTCACCCACGCCCTGAGCGGCGCCCTCGCCGGGCGCGCGTTGAGCCCGCCCGGCGCCGAGCGCCGCCTGAGGCGCGCCGCCACGTGGACCGGCGTCGCGGCGGCGCTGGCGCCGGACCTCGACTATCTGCTGCGCCTGCTGGCCGACCCGCTGACCTACCTCAACTGGCACCGCACCTTCACGCACGCCCTGCCCCTGCTGCCCCTGTGGGCGGGCCTGCTCGCCTGGCTGCTGCGCCCGGCGCGCCGCCTGCTGGGGATGCGGCGTGTCTGGGCGCTGTGCCTCGCGGGCATGGCCGTGCACGTGGCCGGAGACCTCATCACGCCCTTCGGCACCGCCCTGCTGTGGCCGCTGAGCGGGCGGCGCTTCAGCCTCGAGAGCACCTTCGTAGTGGATCCGCTGGTGACGGCTCCGCTCGCCGCCGGCGTGCTCGCCGGTGCGCGCTGGGGCCTGCGGCGCACCGCGCTCGCCGCGCTCGCCGCCGCGGCGGCCGTGGTGGGCCTCGAGGCGGGGCTCCACCAGCGCGCCCTCGCGATCGCGCGCGCCCACGCCGCCGCGCTGGGGATCGCGCGCGACCGCGCGCGGGCGCTGCCCCAGCCGCTCTCGCCGCTGCGCTGGAAGCTCGTGGTGGAGACGCCCGCGGGCTACGAGGTCGCGCACGTGCGCCTCGGCACGGGCGGCGTGGCGCACGCGGCCGGCGGCGACGGCTGGCTGGAGCGCATCGCCTCGGTCTACCGCCCCGCGGGCGCCCTGCGCTGGGAGGCGCTGGAGCATCCGGGGCGCGGGGGGCGGTCGCCGCTGGTCGCCGCCGCCTGGGCGCGGCCCGAGCTCGAGGGCTTCCGCCGCTTCGCGGCCATGCCCTTCGTGCTGGCCGCGGGCCGCGACGCGGCCGGGCGCGAATGCGTGTGGCTCTCGGATCTGCGCTTCGTCGTGCCGGGCCTGCCGCCGCCCTTTCGCTTCGAGCTCTGCCGCGGCGCCCTGGGCGGCCTCAGTCCGCCATGAAGGGCGCGTGCGCCCCGCGCGG
>WGBS01000186.1 GCA_015494165.1 Gammaproteobacteria bacterium
GGCAGCGCTCTACGCGCGCGGCATGGAAGCCTGGGCGCTGCGGATCCTGGCCGCCGACGACCCCGCCGTGGACCACGGGGGCGAGCGGTGGGCCCGCCCCGCGCCGCCGCTCCCCGTCGAGGGCGGCGCCGTGCGCGGCGCGGTCACGAGCCCCGACGGGCGCATCAACCTCAACGACCTGCTGCGCTCGGAGGCCGCGCGCGCGCGCTTCGTGCGGCTGTGCCGGCTGGTGGACGTCGACCCCGGGATCCTGCCCGCCATCCTGGACTGGCTCGACCCCGACCAGACGCCGCGCGCGCCCGGCGGCGCCGAGGACGAGTACTATACGCTCCAGGATCCCCCGTACCGCGCCGCCAACGGGCCCTTCGCGGACGTGCGCGAGCTGCGGCGGGTGCGGGGCGTGGACGAGGCCGCGTACCGCCGCCTGGCCCCCTACGTGGCCGCGCTGCCGGGAGAGGGCGCCATCAACGTCAACCTCGCGCCGCCGCGCATCCTCCAGACGCTCGCCGACGGCCTGACCGAGGCGGACGCGGCCGCCCTCGCCGAGGCGCGCGCCGCCCGGCCCTTCGCTTCGGTCGACGAGCTCCTGCGCCAGCCGGCGCTCGCAGGGCGCGAGGTCGCGACGGAAGGGCTGGCGGTCGCGAGCCGCTTCTTCGTGCTGCGCGCCGAGGCCCGCGTCGGGCGCGTCCGCGCGCGGCTCGCCAGCGTGGTGCTGCGCCGCCGGGGCGTGCCGGCGGTCGTCGTCCGCAGCCTCGGGCGCACGGGGGTGGTGGAGTGAGGCGCCGCGAGCTCCTCCTGCTGCCGGACGAGCGCCCCGGAGGGCCGGTGCGCTGGGCGCTGCGCCGCGCCGGGCGCGTCGAGGCCACGGGGGCGGGGGGCTGGGCCGAGGCCGCTGCCGCGGCGGGACGCGGCGCCACGGCCCTCCTCCTCGTGCCGGCCGAGGCCGTGCTGCTCGCGAGCGTGGAGCTGCCTCCGGGGCGCGGCCAGGTGCTGCGCCAGGCGGCGGCCTATGCCGTCGAGGGCATGCTCGCGACGGATGTCGAGCGCTGCCACGTGGTGGCGGGCGCGCGCGCCGCGGACGGCACGACGCCCGTCGCCGTCGTCGAGCGCGCGCGTCTCGAAGCCTGGATCGAGGCGGCGGCCACGGCGGGCCTCGCGCCCGCCGCCGCCGTCCCCGAGCCGCTCGCCCTGCCGCTCGAGGAGGGGCGCGCCACGGTCGTCGTGGACGGCGCCCGGGCGGTGGTGCGCACGGGCCCCGCGGCCGGCTTCGGCGGCGAGGCGGCCAACCTCGCGGCGCTCCTCGCGCGCGCGGGTGTCCATGCCGCCGTCCTCCACCGGTGCGGCGCGGCGCCCGCGCTCGCCGGGGTCGAGCTGCACGAGCGGCCCTGCCCGGAGCAGGGGCACCTGGCGCTGCTCGCCGCGCACTGCCCGCCGGCGCGGCGCGCGCCGCTCGACCTCCTTGCGGGCCTCGAGCGGGGCGCGGCGCTGTCGCGCCGCGCATCGGACGCCCTCGCCGCCGCGGCCGTCGCCGGCCTGGTCGCGGCGCTCCTGCTCGTGGGCGGCGACGCCGCGGCCCTGTGGCGCGCGCGCGCCGGTCTCGCTGCGGCCGAGGCCCGCGTCGTGCGCGCGCTCGCCGAGGGCTTCCCGGAGATCCGCCGCGTGGTCGCGCCGCGCGCCCAGGTGCGGCAGGTGCTCACGCGCCTGCGCGGCGGGGGCGGCGCCGCCGTGGACCTCCTCGCGCGCGCCGGGCGCGCCGCGCGCGAGGCCCCGGCGGGATCGGTGCGCGCGGCGCGCTACGAGGCGGGCACGCTCACGCTCGAGATCGAGGCGCCCTCGCTCGAGGCCGTCGAGCGCCTCGCGGAGGCGGTGCGCCGGCAGGGCGCGCGCGCCGAGGTCACGGGTCTCAGCCGCGAGGGCAGCCTGGTGCGGGCCCAGCTCACGGTCCGGCCCGCCGACGGAGGGGCGGGGGCATGAGCGGCGGGCGGGCCGCCGCGCTGCGCGGATGGTGGCGCGCGCTCGCCCCGCGCGAGCGGCGCGCCCTCGCGGCGGGGGCGGGCGCGCTGCTCGGGCTCGCCTTGCTCGCGGGCTGGCTGGAGCTGCGCGATGCGCGTATGCGCGCCGTGGCGGAGCTGCGCGCGCAGGAGGCGTTGGCCGCCTGGATCGAGCGCGCCGCCGGCGAGGCCCGGCGCCTGCGCTCGGCGGGCCGCGCACGGCCCGCCCCCGCGCCCGCCGGGCCGGCCGAGGCGATGGCGCGCGTCGAGGCCGCCGCCCGCGCCGCGGGCCTCGCCGACCGCATCCGGGCCATGCGCCCCGCGGGCGGCCGCGCCCTCGAGGTGCGCGTCGAGGACGCGCCCTACGGCCGCCTGCTGCGCTGGCTCGCGCGGCTCCCCGCCGACGGCCTCGCGGTCCGCCGCCTCGCCCTCGCGCGCCGCGCCGCAGGCCGCGTCGACGGCACCGTCCTCCTCGCCTACGGCCCGCCCGGCTGAGCCGCGGCGCATCCGGCTTTGATTGACGGGCTCGCGGCCCGCAGGCGCGGGATGAGGTCCTCGCCCTTCGTGCGTTCAGGCGGGCCTGCGTGCCACGACGACGCACGAAGGGAAGGTGTGCTGGCTCACGGGCCGCTGAGCCAGAATCTCCGCACCCAGGCGACGCAGGTGGGGCACGGGATCGACCGGGCGGCAGCCGGTGAGCACGGCGGGAAGGTGCTTCGCGATCCAGCTCCAGAGCCCGTGATACCACCTCGGGCCGCGGGCGAAGGAGGCGAGCGCGAGCCTGCCTCCGGGCCGCAGTATTCGCAGAAGCTCTCCCAGCGCCACGGCGAGGTCCTCCTCGGGAAGCAGGTCGAGCATGAAGCTGCTGCAGGCGAGGTCGAAGCGTGCGGCCGCGAATGGCAGCGCGCAGGCGTTCGCCTCGACCAGAAAGCACGCCCCGGCGGGTGCGCTGCGATCGAGACGACGGCGCGCCTCGCGCAGCATGGCCGGGGAAAGGTCCACTCCCACGTTGGTTCCGCTCGGGTTGCGGCGGGCGAGCTCACCGAGCAGGCGGCCGGTGCCGGTCCCTACGTCAACGGTCCGCTCGCCGTCGCGGGGTCCGGCGAGCGCCAGGAGGGCCGCCAGCGCCTCCGTCTCGGTGAAACCGGCCCACAGGTCGTAGAACGGGGCGAGACGCGCGTACGCGGCCCCGACGTTCGGTGCGGCATGGCCGCGCGGCAAGGACCGCGTCTCCGGGCCGGTGGGGTTCCGGGCCGCGGGTGGAGCGGGCTGCCCCGCATGGTCGCCTTCAGTTTCGGGTGGCTGCGACACTCGACCTCCCCGCTGGCGGCGCGCATGCCGGCGAGCCGCCCCCGGTGCGTATCCCGTCGTGCAGCGGACAGAGCGGCGGCACGCCGCCTCTCAACGGCCGGTGCGCATGCGCGTCAGCCAGCCGTTCCGGATGCTCTGCGCGAGGTAGCATGCGGCCACCTCCGGCACCTCCCTGCGGTCGTCGCGCAGCCACAGCGCCTCGCAGATCGAGGCGAAGGGCTCTCCCGCCGCGATCCTCTCGAGGAAGAAGCGGTGCTCGGAGCTCACGGCTGTGGCCGCAGGGCCGCGCGGGCTCCGCCACACCACCAGAGAACGTGCCGTGCCGGGCGCGAGCTCCGGCATGCGTCGCTTCTGCCGGAACGCCTTCCAGACGTCGAGCGCGTTGCTGGCCACCTGCAGAAGGCTCACGGACGGATGCAGCGAGAAGCGCAGTCCCTGCCAGGCCTCGGGCGGAAGCCCATGCAGGGCCTCCGCGCCGAGCGGCGCCACGTCGGCGGCGTCGAAGGCCTCGAGGACCGCCCGCTCGATGCGGCACAGATCGGCCACAGGCAGCCTGCGGTGCGCCTCGAAATGGGCGGGCAGCGCCTGCCCGACGTGGCGGAGCGTGGGCGAGGCCGAAGGGCGCGCGCGAAGGTAGCGCGCCATCTCCCGCCCGAAGGCGGCGTCCCCCAGCACCGCACGCAGCACCGGGTAGTCGCGCGCCAGCGCCTCCTCGAGGCGGATGTAGTAGGCGTTGCGGTAGACCTCGAGGCGCAACACCGCCTCGTCCGGGGACCCTGCCAGCCAGCGCTGGAGCTCGGGGTCGTCCTCTCCCGTGATCAGGTACCGCTTGAGCCGGCCCTGCCAGGCCGCGAGCGACGGTGGCCTCATGCCGCCCTCGCCTGCGCGGCGATACGGCGCGCGGCATCGAGCTCCGAGAGCAGCTCTTCCAGGGGCGGAATCTCCTCGTCGCGCTCGATCATGGTCGGCACGGGCCCGAAGCGGCGCACGGCCTGAGCGTACAGCGCCCACGTCTCCCCGGCCACCGGACGGTCATGCGTGTCGATGCGCAGCGGCCCGCTGGCGCGGTGCCCCGCCAGGTGGACCTGCGCGATCCGCGCCGCGGGAAGGGCGGAAAGGTAGAGCTGCGGGTCGAAGGCGTGGTTGTGGGCGTTGACCACCACGTTGTTGACGTCCAGGAGGATCAGGCAGTCGGCCCGCTCGCAGACCTCGCGCAGGAACTCGGCCTCCGGCATCTCGTCGCCCGCGAACCGGGCGTAGCTGGAGACGTTCTCGATGAGGATCCGCCGCCGCAGGCGGTCCTGGACCCTGGAGATGCGCTCGGCCACGTGGATGACCGCCTCGCGGGTGTGGGGCAAGGGAAGCAGGTCGTGCAGGTGGTGGCCGCCGTGGCGCGTCCAGCACAGGTGGTCCGAGACGCGGACAGGCTCGCACCGCCGCACGAGCGCTTCGAGCCTTCGGAGGTAGCCCTCGTCCAGGGGGTCTGTGCCGCCCAGGTTCATGGACACCCCGTGCAGCGCGACCTCGTAGTGCTCGCGCACGGCATCGAGCACGTGCAGCGCCCGGCCGCCGTCCACCATGAAGTTCTCGGTCACGAGCTCGAGCCAGCCGACCGGGACGGCGCCCCGCATCGCTTCGCGGTAGAAGGGCGGCCTCAGGCCCAGGCCGAAGGCGTCGCGCCCGCGGCGCGGCGCGTGGGGCCCGCAATGGGTGCCGGCCATGCTCAGGACCTCCGTCCCGGATCGGCCTCGGAGCCCTTGAGGGGCACGCCACCGCGGGCCAGGCACTCCTTCTCGGGCACGTACAGGTAGCCGCGGCCCCGGCACTCGTTCTGCCCGGTGCAGGCGTTGAACGCCGTGGTGCACGCCGTGGTGCCCTTGCAGTCGTTGATCCCCCAGCAGGCGATCTCGCCCTCGCCCTGCTCGGGCGTAAACACCTCCACCGACTTGTACATCCCGTAGAAGGCCGCCGCGGCCCCGGCGCTGAGCGCGGCGCCGGTGACGGCGCGCCGGCGCCGGTCGACCGCCCGCGGGCCCTGCGCGGGAGCCTCGCAGGCTTCGGTGGCGCACGCCCGCGCGCGCCTGCCGTTGACCAGATCCCACAGGCTTCCTGCCACCAGGACCCCCAGGCCGAGATAGACCAGCCAGGGGAGGGGGTAGAGGCCCGTCACCATCAGCCACAGTGCCGCCGCGGCGACGAGCCCGCCGGCCAGGCTGAGCCAGAAGGGGCGGCGGTCGCCGTGGGCGCGCGTTGCCCGGTGCAGGGGCCACAGGCTGAGCCCGACGAAGGCGACGAACGCCGGGAAGAGGTAGGCGTCGTGCACCAGAAAGCCGAGACCGGCCGCCCCGACTGCCGAAAGCACGACGGGCAGGCCCAGGCAGCAGGCGGCCGCGACGGCGGCGCCGAGCAGCCCGGCGAATCGCTTCAGAATGTCCTTCACGATGCCTCCTTTGTCCGAGCTTCCGGGGGCGGGGCGGAACGACGCCCCTCAAGGATGGCGCAACGGGCCGAGCCCTCCGACCCCGGTACGGGATGGACCGCGCGAGACCCGCACAGGGACACGACCTCGGGTGAGCCTCCAGCCCCGCCGTGCTCGGCGCCGGTGGCCCTGCCGGACGCATTGCAGCCGCGCTGCGCGGCTGCGGCCGTCCACTGCGCGCGGGGCGCACCCGGGAACGCTCGGTGTGCAGCGCGTGCCCGGGCGCGCCTGCCGGCGCGCCGCAAGGCGTCCCGGGACGTCCCGCCGCGAGCGGAGTCAAGGCGCAGCCGGCCTTGGGCGGCTCGCGTGGCCGCACGCCGCGCGCCGCGCCCGGCAGGGGCACGCCGCCGGCCGATGGGAAGACGGGGATCCGGGTCCGGCATGGTCGTCCGCCTTACATCTGCTGCTTCGCGTGGCGCCGGAGGAAGCCGATGACCTGCTCCATGACCTCCTTCGCTGGCACGACCTTCCCCATTGCGGCCATGTGCTTCGTCATGCGCGCCACGACCGAGGGCCATTCGGCCGCGGTATGCTGCCCGGGATCGGGCAGGGCATGGCACTGCGAGCAGGTCTCCTGGAACGCGATGCCCGCCTGGGTATCGAGGTCCGCGTAGCGCGACCTGTCGATCGGCGCCTGGGCGTGACGCTGGAGGTAGCCGGTGATCTCGCGCAGCTCCGCGTCGGAGGGGGCCGATACGCAACCCATCATGCCGCTCATCATCCGCATGCGCCGGCCCATCCGTGCGACCACCCGGGGCCATTCCCGTGCTGTGTGCAGGCCCGGCCCCGGAAGCTCGTGGCACTGGGTGCAATACCGCGCCAGCAGCCTGGCGCCGCGGGAGCGCGACTCGGGAAGCTCCGAGGGCGCGATTCCCGGGGGCAGCCGCGGGCCCATCATCTGCTTCATCAGGGCCTTCGCGCCTTGAGGGCCCGTCATGGCCTCGCCAAGCGACAGCCGCGGGGCCGACAAGGCGGCGAGCCCGGCCGCTGCCGCGGAAAGCGCCAAGAGCGCGGCCGCCAGCTCTGTCCTGCCTCTCATGGTTGCCTCCTTCTCTTCGGCGCAGCGGCTCCGAGCATGGTTCCGCGAGCGCGCGCGGCGACGCACCGCCCGCAGCCTGACCGGCTTCATCGCCGCGACGCCGGATCCTGCGCGCGCGCCGTGCGCTCACGGATGGCCGCTCAGCCGGCACAGCAGGACAGCTGCTTCACGTCCTTGCCGAAGCTCTGGGCGCAGAGCTTCAGGCCCTCCACCATGGTGAGGTACGGGAACAGCTGCGCGGCCAGCTCGTCGACCGTCATGCGGCTGCGGATCGCCAGCGCCGCCGCCTGGATGATCTCGCCGGCCTCCGCCGCCAGCACCTGGGCACCGAGCAGGCGGCCACTGGTCCTTTCGGCCACCAGCTTGATGAAACCACGGGTATCGAAGTTGGCGAGCGCCCGGGGACGTTCTCCAGCTCCAGCGTGCGCGAGTCCGTTTCGATGCCCTGCCTGTCCGCCTCGGCCTCGCTGTAGCCTACGGTGGCCACCGCGGGGTCGGTGAACACCACGGCCGGCATGGCGCTGAGGTCCAGAGCGGCATCGCCGCCGGTCATGTTGACGGCCGCGCGGGTGCCAGCGGCGGCGGCCACGTAGACGTACCGGGGCTGGTCGGTGCAGTCGCCGGCGGCGTAGATGTGGTCCGCCGAGGTGCGCATGTGGTCGTCGACTACGATGGCGCCGTCGGCGGCGGTCTCGACCCCTGCCTTTTCCAGGGCCAGGCCCTCGGTGTTGGGGCGGCGTCCGGTGGCCACCAGCAGCCGGTCGCAGCGTATCTCGCCGGCCGGCGTGTCGAGGATGAACCGGCCGTCCTCGTACCGCACCGCTTCGGGCACCGTGTGCAGCAAGACGCGCGCGCCTTCCTCCTCGAACACCCGGACCAGACCCTCGCCCAGCGCCGGGTCCTCCTTCGACAGGAACCGGCTGCGCGCCATCACCGTGACCCGCGCGCCCAGGCGAAGCCAGGCCTGGGCCAGCTCCAGCGCCACCACGGAGCCACCCAGCACCACCAGGTGCTCCGGGATCTCCTCCGCCACCAGGGCCTCGGTGGAGGTCCAGTACGGCGTCTCCGCGAGGCCGGGGATGTCGGGGATCGCCGGCCGGGAACCGGTGGCGAGCAGGATGCGGTCCGCGGCGACTTCCGTTTCCGAACCGTCCGGACGGCGGACGATCAGCCTGTGCGCGTCACGGAAACGGGCCCAGCCGCGCACCAGGTGGATATTCGGGTTGGTTTCCAGGATCTTCTCGTACTTCGCGTGCCGCAGCGCCTCGACCCGGGCCTGCTGCTGGCGCACCAGCGACGGGCGCTCGATCTCCGGCGCCCGCCGGGACATCCCTTCGAAGGGATGGCTGGTCTGCAGGTGAGGGATGTGGGCCGCACGTATCATGATCTTGGACGGCACGCAGCCGACGTTCACGCACGTGCCGCCAATGACATCCGCCCCCTCGATCAGGGTGACCCGGGCGCCCCGCTCGGCCGCCTAGATGGCGGCGGCAAAGGCGCCCGAGCCGCTCCCGACGATGGCCACCGACAGGGCGCCGCCAACGCCGCCGGCGGACTCATGGTCCGTGCCGTCCAGCAGGCGTGCGCCGTAGCCTCGGGACTCGACGGCCGCCAGCAGCGCGGCGATGTCCACCGCGTCGTCGGCTTCGACGTGCGCCACACCCGCCTCGTAGCGGACCGAGGCACGTACCCCGGGCAGGCGATTGAGCGCCTGCTCGGCAGCGCGGGCGCAGTGGTCGCAGGTCATGCCGGTGATCTGCAGCTTGAGGCTCGCCATGGGTCTCTCCGTCTGGTCGCCGCTGACGGCGGTGGCTCCGCGGGCGCTCCGGAAGCTCGGGCGGCGATGGCCTGCCGGCGGGTGCCATGGTGCGCCGGGACGGAGCTTCGCCTTCGTCCCTTGCCGCCGGGCCGGTGCGCTGCCGCGAAAGGGAGTCTAGGCCCCGTACCGGGGTACGGACACAAGCCGCGCGCGCGGGCGCGGGAGGACGCTGACGGCTACTGCGGGGACGGTGCCGCGCCGGCGGGCTGCGCGGGCCGCGGCGCGGTCAGCGTGCGCCTCCGCCGCCCGAGGGCGCGCCGCGCCGCGGGCGGACGAACACGCGGCCCTCGCGCCGCGAGCGCAGCAGCAGCACGTACTCGGCGTGGGCCCAGGCCAGGGGCGTGGCGCTGCCGGTGCCGCGTCCCGGCTGGAGACCACGTTCGGGGATAGGCGCAGCGTCCCAGACCTGCTCGGGCAGCATGCCACCCTCGTTGGCGAAGCACTCCAGCGCCTCGATGCAGGGCGCGGGATCGCGGCCGGCGGCCAGCTCGTAGTGGCCGCGCTCGCCGGCGAGCAGCGGCCACAGCCTCCCCCGCCCGGTGCCGTCGAACGGCGAGCCGTCGTCGTGCTCGCCGTAGCCGTCACCGTTGTAGCGGTACCAGGCCGGGCCGCAGGGCGTGTCGCGTCGGCACAGGGCGTCCCACACCGGCAGGGTCTTGAGGACGTGCGGATCGTCGGGCGCGCGCAGCCCGAGGCGCACCAGCTCCAGGAAGCCGCCGTCCACCACGCAGCACTGGGAGTGGCCGTACATGGCCTCGGGCGGCAGGTTGCGGATGGGCAGGAACACGCGGCATTCCGGCAGATGCGCCCCCGTGTCCGCGGGCGGGATCAGCGCGATGCGCTCGTAATGCTCGGCGTGGCCCGGGAGCAGCCGGCCGCAGTCGGTGAAGGTCCAGTCCTCGATGTGCCGATCCCAGCTCTGCGCCACGCGGTGGTAGGTGGCGGCCTGGGGCGCCTCGCCGGCGGCCTCGGCCACTGCTGCCGCGGCGCGCAGGGCGGCGACGGCCACGGCCAGCGTGTGGGGGCTGTAGCCGCGGTTCTCCTCCCAGCGGTCCTGCGGGGTGACGGGCCCGTGAGCGACCAGGAAATCGGCCGCGCGCCGCACCATGGGATCCGGTTTTCGGTCCAGGAGTCCCTCGTCCCGCAGCCGGTGCGCGAGCAGGATGGGATAGCCCACCTCGTCGAGCTGGAGGCCCTCCCAGTAGGGCCTCCCGTCGATCCAGAAGTTCTGCAGCCAGCGCCCGTCCGGCTGCTGCCGCGACCGCAGATAGCGCAGGATCTCCACCGGCGCCTGCCGGTCCCCCGCGGCGAGCAGGCCCATGGCCTGATGGTGCAGGTCGCGCGGCCACACGAGGTGATAGCCCCCCGCGGGCTCGTCGGCCCGCGCCGACTCTCCCCAGGGGATGGACAACGAGGCGACACCGGCGCCCGGCTGCCGCTTGTCGAGATGCGTGCGCAGCACGGCGACCGAGCGCCGGTAGAGGCGGCCGCCGTCGCCGCTTTGTCCCGACAGGTCGAGCAGGCCGGCCTGGTAGGCACGCCATCCGTCCATGTAGGCCTGGAGCACCGCGGCGAACCCTCGCCGGAGCAGGGAGTCCGCGGCCGACTCCATGGCGGCGCTCTCGCTGTTGCCGAACGCGAGACATGCGATGAAGGTGCTGTCTGCGGGCAGATCGATCTCCGCCGTGAGGGCGACGTGCCCGGGGCCTGCCTCGGCGAAGGACCACGCCATGCGGCGGTGGCGGTGGAGATCCTGCCAGCCGTCGGACCGGCCGACGTATCCCGCCGACATGCGCCGGAAGGGGGCGGTCGCAGCGAGGGCGGCGTAGTGCGGGCCGCGCCGGGCCAGGAGCCAGCCGCGCGACCCGTGGCGGCGGGTGCGCGCGTGGTTGCCGGTGCCGAGGTTCCCCATGTGCGGCGCCCAGAGCAGATGCAGGCGGTAGCGTCGGGCTGCTTCGACCAGGGGCTCGTAGCGCACGCGCAGCAGGAGGCAGTCGGCCTCGGGGTCGGTGCAAACGGTCTTGGTCAGCCGATAGCGCCCTTGCGGGTCGCGGCTCGTGATGCGGAAGGCGGGCACGCCTTCCTCCAGCCACGCGATCTCGTGCAGGAGGTCGCGCCGCTCCTCGTGGAACAGCTCCTCGCCGTCCGTGACGAGGAGCTGGAGATCGCGCTGGTTCGGGCAGTCGACGCTCGGGTGATAGACCTCGGTCAGCACACCCTCGGCGATGGTGAACCAGACGTGCGAGCGCGGGTCCAGCGCGGTGCCCACGGCCTGCTTGCGCGCGCTGGCCCAGGTGGGCGGCGAGCCCGGAGCGCCGAAGGCCTCGGTCATCTTCGCGGCCCCTCCCGCCGCAGGCGGCACCGGTGGCTCGCCGCTTCGGCGCCGCGGTGTGGCTCGCGTGCGCGGCGAGCGCCCCGAAGATAGGACGGCGGGCGGGAGGGCGCAAGCGACGGCGCCCCGCGGGCCGCGCGATGGTCAGCGCACGAGCTGGTTGAGCTCGAAGACGGGGAGCAGGACGGCGAGGACGATGGCCAGCACGAGGCCGCCCATGAGCAGGATCAGGGCGGGCTCGAGCAGGGCGAGGAGGAGGCCGGTGCGCGCCTCGGCCTCGCGCTCCTCGACCTCGGCGAGCCGCTCGAGCATCGCCGGCAGCCGCCCGCTGGACTCGCCGCTCGCGGCGAGATGCGCGGCGAGCGGGGGGAAGCGGCCGCCCGCGGCCAGCGCGCGGCTCAGGGGCTCGCCCTCGGCGACGCGGCGCTCGGCCTCGGCGAGGGCCTCGCGCAGGGCGCGGTTGCCGAGGACCTCGCGCGCGATGCCGAGGGCCTGCAGCACCGGGATGCCGGCGCCGGTGAGCATGGCGAGCGTGCGGGCGAGCCGCGCGGTCTCGGCCGCGAGGGCGAGCGGGCCCAGCACGGGCAGCCGCAGGCGCAGCCGGTCCCAGCGCAGGCGCGCGGGCCCGTGGCGCAGGAGCGCGGCGATGCCGGCGGCGGCGAGCGCGCCGAGGGCGGCCGCCGCCGGCCCCCACTCGCGCAGGGCGTGGCTCGCGGCGAGCAGCCCGCGGGTGAGGGCGGGCAGCGGCTGGCCCGTGTGGCGGAAGATCTCGAGCACCTGCGGCACGACGTAGGCGACCAGCCCCAGCGCCACGGCGAGGGCCACCACCGTGAGGATGGCGGGGTAGACCAGGGCGAGCGCGAGGCGCTGGCGCAGGGCCTCGCGCGTCTCCACGTAGCCCGCGAGGCGCTCGAGCACGGCGGCGAGCCGCCCGGACTGCTCGCCGGCGGCCACCGCCGCGCGGTAGAGCGGCGGGAAGGCGCGCGGGAAGGCGCCGAGCGCGGCCGCGAGCGGCTCGCCCTCGGCCACGCGTGCGCGCACGCCGGCGAGGACGCGGCGCACGCGCGCCTGGCGCGCCTGGCGCTCGAGGGCGGCGAGCGCCTCGTCCACGGGCAGGGCGGCGGCGAGGAGCGTGGCGAGCTGGCGCGTGATGAGCGCGAGCTCGCCGCCCGCGAGGCGCGGGCCGCGTGCGCCGCGCGGGCCCGCGCCCTCGACCGGCGCGACCGCGACCGGCACCAGGCCCTGCGCGCGCAGGCGCTCGCGCACCTGGCGCGCGGAGTCTCCGGCGAGCACGCCGCGCCGGCGCGCGCCGCGGGCGTCGAGGGCGGTGTACTCGAAGGCGGGCACGGGGCGGCTCAGGCCTCCTCGCGCGTGACGCGCAGCAGCTCCTCGGCGGAGGTCTCGCCGGCGAGCACGCGGCGCAGCCCGTCCTCGCGCAGGCTCGGCGTGCGCGTGCGCGCGTGGCGCTCGAGGGCCTGCTCGCTCGCGCCGTCGTGCACGAGGCGGCGCGCGGTCTCGTCCACCACGAGCAGCTCGTAGATGCCTGTCCGGCCGCGGTAGCCGAGGCCGTGGCAGGCGGGGCAGCCGCGCGCGCGGTAAAGCGTGGGCGCGGCGGACGCATCCAGCCCGAGCGCGGCGCGCTCCTCCGGCCCGGGCGCATACGGCTCGCGGCAGGCGGGGCAGAGCAGCCGCACCAGGCGCTGGGCGAGCACGCCGATGAGGCTCGAGGCGAGCAGGTAGGGCTCGACGCCCATGTCGCGCAGGCGCGTGACGGCGCCCACGGCGCTGTTGGTGTGCAGCGTCGAGAGCACCAGGTGGCCGGTGAGGCTCGCCTGCACGGCGATGCGGGCCGTCTCCAGGTCGCGGATCTCGCCCACCATGACCACGTCCGGGTCCTGGCGCAGGATGGCGCGCAGCCCCTCGGCGAAGCCGAGGCCGGCCCGCGGGTTGACCTGCGTCTGGCTGATGCCCTCGATGTGGTACTCGACCGGGTCCTCGACGGTCATGATGTTGCGGCGGCGGTCGTTGAGGCGGTCGAGGGCCGCGTAGAGCGTGGTCGTCTTGCCGGAGCCCGTGGGGCCGGTGACGAGCAGGATGCCGTGCGGGCGGTGTATGAGGCGGTCGACCTCGGCGAGCGTCTGCGGCGACATGCCGAGCTGGGCGAGGTCGAGGCGCCCGGCCTGCTTGTCGAGCAGCCGCAGCACGACGCGCTCGCCGTGGGCGGTGGGGATGGTGGCCACGCGCACGTCCACGGGGCGGCCGCCGAGGCTGAGGGCGATGCGCCCGTCCTGCGGCAGGCGCCGCTCGGCGATGTCGAGGCGCGCCATCACCTTCACGCGCGAGGCGAGCCGCGGTCCGAGCGCGCGCGGCAGCGAGAGCACCTCGCGCAGCACGCCGTCGGTGCGCAGGCGCACGGCGAGGTGCCGCTCGTAGGGCTCGAGGTGGACGTCGGAGGCGCCCTCGCGGATGGCCTCGCCCAGCAGGGCGTTGAGCAGGCGGATGACCGGGGCGTCGTCCTCGGCGGCGAGCAGGTCCGTGGTGGCCGCGACCTGGGCGGCGAGGTCGTGCAGGTCGGCGCCCTCGTCCTCGATGCGCAGGTCGGCGGCGATCTCGCGGGCGGCGCCCGAGCCGCGCGCGTAGCGGCGCGCGAGCAGCGCCTCGAAGCGCGCCTCGTCCACGGCCTCGAGACGCACGGGGCGTCCGAGGGCGCGGCGCGCCTCGGCGAGCGCCGCGGCCGTAGCGTCCGGGCGGTGCAGCAGCCGCACGGGGCCGTCGCCGCCGGGCTCGGCCAGCACGCCGTGGCGGCGCGCGAAGGCGTAGGGCAGCGGCGGCGCCCCCGGCTCGGGCGCGGGCGCCGCGCCCTGCGCCTCAGGGCCAGTCCTCTTCGTCCTCATCCTCCGCCGGGGCCGGTGCCGGGGGTGGGGGTGCCGGGCGCGCCGCGGGAACAGCGCGCGGCGCTCGCCGCCCATGCGGAGCTGCTCGGCGCGCAGGTAGTCGTACTTGCCCGCGCTGATCGCGTCGAGGCGCGCGGGGTCGCGCAGGATCACCGGGCGCAGGAAGACCAGCAGGTTGCGCTTGACCTTCCTGCCCTGGCGGTAGCGGAACATGCCGCCGAGCACGGGCAGGTCGCCCAGCACCGGCACCTTCTGCTCGGCCTGGGTGAGCGAGTCGTCGATGAGCCCGCCCAGCACCACGAGCTGGCCGTCGCGCACCAGCACGCGCGTGCGGATGGCGCGCTTGTTGGTGATGAGGTCGGCGGCGCCGGCGCTGCCGAAGCGGATGCTCGAGACCTCCTGGCTGATCTCGAGCTGGATGGCGTCGCCCTCGTTGATCTGGGGGCGCACCTTGAGCTTGAGGCCCACGTCGCGCCGCTCGATGGTGCGGAAGGGGTTGACGGGGGTGGTGCCGCCCGCGCCCACGGTGCTGAACTCGCCCGTGACGAAGGGCACGTTCTGGCCGACCACGATCTCGGCCTCCTCGTTGTCCAGCGTCACGAGCGTGGGCGTGGAGAGGATGTTGGCGTCGGCGTCGGCGGCGAGGGCGCGCAGCAGCACGCCGAAGTTGATCCGGTCGCTGTCGATGCGGCCGACGGCGAGGCTGAGGCCGGCGCCGAGCGCGGGCGTGCCGGCCTGGGCCTGCGCGGCGAGCTGGACGATGCCGTTGCCCGTGAGGTCGAAGTTGGTGCCGCCCGTGGGCCCGTCGCCCTTGGGCGTGGTGTCCACGGCCCACTGGATGCCGAGCTCGCGCGTGCGGTCGAGCGAGACCTCGGCGATCACGGCCTCGACCAGCACCTGCGCGCGCGGGATGTCGAGGCGGCGGATGACGGGCTCGAGCGTGCGGTAGACCGCGGGCGGGGCGGTGATGACGAGCGCGTTCGTCGCCTCGTCCGCCTGCACGCGCACGGCGCCCGCGCCCTTCGCCTTTCCCTTTCCGGCGACGATGCCCTGCAGGAGCTTGGCGAGCGCGCCGGCGCGCGCGTAGCGCAGGTAGACCACGCGCGTGTCGCCGGCGCTCCTGCCCGGCGCATCCAGCAGGGCGGCGATGGCGCGCACGCGCAGCCGCGCGGCCTCGTCGCCGCGCACGAGCAGGCTGTTGGTGCGCGCATCCGCCGCGACGCGCACGCGCGCCGGCCCCTTGCCCTCGCCGCCCACGAGCTCGCGAGCGATGCGCGCGACCTCGGTGGCCGAGGCGTGCTCGAGGGCGATGGCTTCGACCTCCCTGCCGGCGGCGCGGTCGATGCGCGCGACGATGCGCGCGATGCGCGCGACGTTCGCCGCACGGTCGGCGACGATGAGGACGTTCGCGCCGGCGTGCGCCGCCAGGTGCCCCTGCTGGGCCACGAGCGGGCGCAGGATGGGCACGAGCTGCGCCGCCGCGACCTCGCGCACCGCGAGCACGCGCGTCACGAGGCGGTCGCCGGCGCCGCGCGCGGCCGCGCCGAGGGTGCGCGTGCCCGCCACGGGCACGATCTTGACCACCTCCCCCGACGGCACCGCCGCGTAGCCGTGCACGGCGAGCACGGCGAGGAAGGCCTGGTAGAGCGCGTCGGCGGGCAGCGGCGCTCCGGAGATCAGCGTCACGCGTCCCTTGACCCGCGGGTCGACGACGAAGCGCTTGCCCGTGAGCTCGGCCACCGTCTCGATGACGGCGCCGATCTCGGCGTCCTTGAAGTTGAGGGTGAGGGGGCCGCCGTCGGCGGTCGGGGCGGCGGACGACGGTCCCGGGACGAGCCACAGCCACAGCGCTGCGGCGGCGATCGCGCAGGCGCGGCCCGCCCCCGTGCTCCTATATACAAACCGGACCAAGGCTCACCCTCCTCCCTGGCGGCCGGATGCGCCCGCGCCGAGCTCGAGGCGCGCGCCGCCGCGCAGCACCTCGAGACGCGGCGGGCGGGGCAGCCGCAGCGCCTCGGCGACCAGCCGGGCCTCCTCGGGCGCGACCAGCGGCATTCCGTCCACCGCCGTGATGACGTCGCCGGGGCGCAGGCTCGTGCGCGCGGCGACCTCCGCCGGCAGGTCGGCCACACGCAGGCCGGCGAAGCGGCCGCCGCTGCGCCACGGCACGAGCCGCACGGCCGCACCACCCGCCGGCGCGTGCGCCACGGTCGCCAGGGACGCGCGCGGCAGCGTCAGGCGCTCGCGCCGGCCGTCGCGCAGGAGGACCACGCCGTCGGGGCCGATGGTCTCGATGCGCACGCGCCCGCCGAGGCGGTCGCCCGCGCGCACCAGGCGCGTGGGGCGCCCGGGGCCGCCCACGAGCGCCAGCGGCTCGCCGCGCGGCGGCACGACGATGCCGTAGAGCCGCAGGCGCGCGCGCGTCTCGGGCAGCGCCGCCGGGAGCGGCGCCGACACGCGGGCTGGCGCGTGCCCGAACAGGCCCGCCGCGCGCGCGTCGAGCGCAGCAGCCGGCGGCGGCGCCGGCGAAGGCGCCCCGGCGCCCATCGCCGGCACTGGCTGCGGTCCCGCCTCGCGCCACAGGGCCACCGCGCGCCAGCCGGCCAGCGCCACCGCCGCGACGCCCGCCATCAGGGCGGCCGCGGCGAGGAGGTCCGCACGCCCGCCGGCCATGGCTGTGCGCGAGAGTCCCATCGGGCCGCAGCATAGCCAGCGCCGGCGTTTGGCGCCAGCGCCGCGGCGGCCGCCGGCCGGGCGGGCTGGCACGGGACGTGCACGGAGCAAGGGGGACGACGGCGCGCCGGCGCGCTCAAGCCGGGCGCCGGGCGGCCGATATCCGATGACGGAGCCCTCCGCCGGGGCCGCGCGCACGCGGCGGAGGGGCGCGGGCATACGCGCGCGAAGGAGGACGGCCATGCGTGGCAACGGAACGAGGGGATGGATGCTGGCTCTGCTGGTGGCCCTCACCCTCGGCCTCGCCGCCTGCGGCGGCGGGGGCGGTGGCGGCGCGAGCAGCGGCGGCGGCTCGGTCTCGGGCAGCGGGATCTGAGGCCGCACGGCGCGAGACGACCGACAGACGGTGCGGGCCCCACGGCCGCCCGCACAGGGAGGATCAGGACATGACCCAACGGCTTTCCATCGACCTGCGGAGCTGGCTGCGCCTCGGGCTCGCCGCCGCGGCGGCGCTGGCGCTCGCGGCCGCGGCGCGGCCGGCCGCCGCGCTCACGGCCGGCGCGACCTATACGGTGGTGCTCTCCAAGGTCAACAGCGACGGCACCGTGACGGACGTGAGCTCGACGAGCGCCACCGCCGACGCCAACGGCAGGATCGGGTTCACCCTCTCCAGCGTGCCGACGACGGCACAGGCGAACTTCGTCGTCCTCACCGTGAAGGACGCCTCCGGGAACGTGGTGCGCAAGGGCATCGCGCCGGCGCCGGCGAACGGCAGCAGCAGCCTCGTCGGCGTCAACAGCCTCGCCACGGCGCAGGCCAAGGCGGTGCTGAAGGCGCTGGCGCTCGCCGGCAGCGACGATCCGGTGCTCGCCGCCTTCGCCATGGTTCTGGTGCGCGCGCCGGGCCTGGCGAACCAGAACGTCGACGACACCACCAGCGACCTCTACAAGCTGGCGAGCGGGCTGAAGGACGCCATCACGGGCACCGGCGGCTTCGTGGGTTACATGCAGGCGAACGGGGCGACCGCGAGCCAGCTCGCCACCTTCCGCAGCCGCATCGTCCACAACGCCGCCTCGGGGACCCGGGACCTCGGCGACTACGTGGCGAAGTTCAAGGACGCGGTGGACACGCAGGCGACGCAGGGCAGCGCCGCGGCCGACGACCTCATGTCCGAGGCGGGCGCCTTCCTCGCCGACATCCTCATCGACGCGGCCGACGCGGCCGGCATCGACCTCGCGCTGGTGCAGGGCGCCTTCAACGCCGCGGGCGACGTGGTCGACACGACCTCCATCACCACCATCAGCCAGGGCGTGATGAAGGGGATGGAGGCCGCCATCATGGGCTTCTTCCGGCGGCTGGCCGCGATGCGCCTCAGCCGCGAGTACACCGACGCCATCACCATTCTGGGCGGCAGCAGCCAGCACGCGGCCACCTACGCCAGCGCCGTGGCGGCCATGGTGGCGGCCTTCACCAACGTGGACAAGACCTACGGCGACTACTGGATGGATCCCGACACCTACGCCGCGAACTACCTCGCCAGCAACGGCGGCAGCCTGACGGATCTGAACAACGACGGCGTCGTGGACGTGCAGGATGCCCACATGGCCATCCAGCAGGCCATCGGCCAGGCCTTCGACAGCGCCTGGCAGGCCTTCCAGCAGGCGATCCGCGCCACCAACGCCGACATCACGGCCATGCGCCAGGACATCGCGGCCGCCCTCGGCGTGCAGGAGTCGAGCCTGCCGCCCGAGGTCGGCACGGACGAGGACTGGTCGAACCCGGGCACCCAGGTGAACTGGGCCATCCCCAAGGTGGTGGCCTTCAGCTTCGCCGCGAACCATCTGGCGGGCGGCGGGACGCTCGCCTACGTGCGCGGCACGGAGGCCATCCCGGCGAGCATGACCTGGCTCGATCCCGACAATGACGGCGTTGCGGGCCCGCGCAACGACTTCGTGGCCCAAGGCATCCCGCCCGCCTTCGCGGCCCTGCTCGGGATCGAGGAGGACATGGCCATCCTCACCTACCGGCGCTGGGACCAGTGCCGCAACGCCGCCGACGCCTACCACTGTGACCAGCAGGCGCTGCGGGACCTCAGCCAGGCCCTGAGCGCGCTGGCCGGCCGCATCAGCGGCGTGACGGCCGACGAGGCGAAGGCGCTGGTGCGCCTCATGCAGGAGCCCAACCTCTGAGGGAGCGAGGGAGGCCGTCCGGATGGGCCCGCGAGGCCGCGGCGCGCCCGTCATGATCCTGGCCGCCGTGCTGGCGGCCTGGGGCGGGCGCGCCGCGGCCGCGCCGCCCGGCGACGGCGCATGGGTGCTGCGCGGCACGGTGCTCGGCGGCGCGCGGCCCGCGGCGGTGCTCGAGGCCCTGGACGGCCGCCAGCGCCGGCTGCACGTGGGCGAGACGGCCGCGGCCGGCGTACGGCTCGTGGCCGTGGCTCCCGACCACGCCGTGATCGAGGCGCGGGAAGGGCGCCGCACGGTGCGTTTCGGCGAGCGCCTCGACGCCGGCAGCACGGAGACGCGCGTCGTGCCGATGCGCCTCGCCCTGCGCGCGGCCGCGGCGGTGCCCGATCTCCTCGCCAGCGGCGCGCTCCTGCCGCACCAGCGCGACGGCCGCCCGGCCGGCTTCTACGTCAACCGCCTGCCATCGGGCTCGCCGCTGGCCGCCCTCGGCCTGCGCCCGGGCGACGTGATCGTCATGGTCGGCGGCACGCCCGTGAGCGCCGCCACCGACGGCTGGGCGCTCTATCGGGAGCTGTGCGGGCGCGGGCGGATCGAGGTCGAGCTCGCGCGCGCGGGCCGGCCGCACCGCATCGGCTACCGCCTCGTGCGCTGACGGATGCTGCTCGGCCCCCGATTCGCGCGCCGGCGCGCCCGCAGGCGGCGGGCGAGGGCCGCCAGCGCGGCGGCCGCGAGCCACGGCGCGCTCCCCCCGCCGCCCCCGCCCGAGGCGGCAAGGTTCGACGCCGTGCCGCCCCCGGCACCCTGACCCGC
>WGBS01000187.1 GCA_015494165.1 Gammaproteobacteria bacterium
GTGCTGGTCTGCAGCGTCGCGGGGGAAGACGCAGCGGCTGTCCTCGCCGGCTGGTGCCGGCGCCACTGGGGCGTGGAGGTGACGCCCGTTCGCCCGGCCGTGGAGGGCTGGGGCGTGCGCAACGCCTACCACGAGCCCGGCCGCCTCGGCGCCGACCGCTGGGCCGCCCTCGTCGGCGCGCGCGGGCTGTTCCCGGGCCGGCCCGTGTGCATCGTCGACTGCGGCACGGCCGCCACGGTCGACGCCCTCGCCGCCGACGGTGCACACCTCGGCGGGCTGATCGCTCCGGGCCTCGGCCTCATGCGCCGGTCGCTCTCCGCAGGCACCGCGGGGGTGGCCGAGGCCGAGGCCCTCGGCGGACGGCCGCAGGAGGTCGCGCTGCTCGCGCGCAGCACCCGCGACGCCGTCACCGCCGGCACGCTCCACTGCCTCGCCGCCTTCGTGGCGCGCGCGGGCGCCGACGTGGGCGGGGCGCTCGGCCCCGGCACCGTGCGCGTGCTCACGGGGGGCGATGCGCCGGCGCTGCTGCCCCTGCTCGAGGAGGGCTGGCGGCACGAGCCGGCGCTGGTCCTGCGGGGGCTCGCCCGCATGGCGCTCGAGCCCGCCTGCCTGGGGCACGGAGGGGAGGAACCGTGAGCCGCACGGCGCTGCGCATCCTGGTGCTCGCGCTGGTGCTGGCCAACCTGGTCGCCTTCCTGTGGCTGCAGCGCGAGCGGACGGCCCAACGGATGGCCCAGGCGCCGCTCCCGCCGGAGGTGCCGCGCCTGCGCCTGCTCGCGGAGGAGGAGGGCAAGGGCCGTGCGCCGGCCGCCGCCTGCCGCGCCGTCGCCGTGGCCGGCCGCGAGCGTGCCCGCGCGTTGGCGCGCACGGCGCGCGCGGCGGGGCTGGAGGCCGCGGTCGCGCGGGTGGAGGCGCAGCAGGTCACGGGCTACTGGGTCTACCTGCCCCCGTTCCCGGACCGTGACGCGGCGCGCGAGGCGGTGCGGCGGCTGGCCGAGGCGGGGGTGCGCGACGTGCAGGTGCTCGGGGGCCGGCGCGCCAACGCCGTCTCGCTCGGGCTGTTCCGCAACCGCGCGCTCGCCGAGCGGCGCCGGGAGCAGGCAGCCGCGCTCGGCTACGAGCCCGTGATCGAGCCGCGCGCGCGCAGGGCCGAACGGTGGCGGGTGGAGCTGCGCGGGGAGGCGGGTGCGGTGGAGGCCTTCCTGCGCGCGCGCCGCCTCGAAGGCGCACCCTGCGTCCCGGTGCGCCCGGGCTCGGGTTAGAATCGCGGGCGCATCCGCTGGCGTAGCTCAGCCGGTAGAGCACCCGCCTTGTAAGCGGACGGTCGTGGGTTCGAGTCCCACCGCCAGCTCCATCCCCGCCACGCCTGTACCTAACCTACTGCTTCGTAACAGTTTTTTCTGTAAGCCTTTTCTTACACGCGGCGTTTGCGTGCCCCTACAGGCTCTTGCGCCTTCCAAGCTATGGGGTGGCGCGCCCCTGTGCTAGCGTCCTCGACCGCCACCGCAGGCGGCCGGGCCGCGCCGTGCGCGCGGCCGCGGGGGGAAGCACAGGGGGAAGGATGAGGTGAGCACCGAACCAGCACGCGAGAGCCGCCCCACGGCGCGGACCCGTGCCGGAGCGCCCGCGCCCGCGGTGCCGCTGCCCGGCACGGGGGCGGTTCTCGAGGCGCGCCCGGCGCGCCTGCGCGTGCGCTATGTGCGGCTGTTCGGCGGTCACGTCTCGCTGATCACCGTCCTGCTGCTCGCCGCGGCCGAGGCCTGGGCCGGGCCGCTCGGTGCCCGCAGCGCCGTGATCGCGCTCGCGCTCGCCGCCGGCGTCGCCGCCATGGGCCTCTACCAGCGCAACTTCCGCGAGGGCTGGCTCGGGGCGGCCACGCGCGCGGCCGCGGGCCTCGGCCTCGGCGCGCTCGGTCTCGGGCTGGTCTATTACGCCGTGCCGGCGCTCGAGATCGGCCGCGGCATCCTCGCCATCGCCCTGGGGCTGTCGCTGCCGGCCACGCTCGCCCTGCGCGCGGTCTACTTCGGGCTGCTCGACGAGCGCGCGCTCTGCCGGCGCGTGCTCGTGGTCGGCGCCGGCGAGCGCGCCGCCACGCTCAAGCGCCTGCGCCGCCGCGCCGACCGCCGCGGCTTCGAGATCGTCGCCTACGTCTCGGTCGGCGGCGAGAACCGCATCGGCGCGGACGCGCCGGTGCTGCCGCACGACCGGCCGCTCGCGCGCATCGTGCGCCGCTACGGCATCGACGAGGTCGTGGTGGCCGTGGACGAGCGCCGCGGCGGGGGGCTGCCGATCCACGAGCTGCTCGACTGCCGCCTGGGGGGTGTGCAGGTCCTCGATCTCGCCACCTTCTTCGAGCGCGAGACCGGGCGCATCAAGCTCGAGACGCTGTCGCCGAGCTGGCTCGTGTTCGAGGACGGCTTCCGCCAGGGGTGGCTGCGCGCGCGGGCGAAGCGCGCCTTCGACGTGGCCGTGAGCCTGGCGCTGCTCGCGCTCGCCTCGCCGCTGATGCTGCTCGCGGCGCTCGCCATCCGCCTCGACAGCCCGGGCCCCGTGCTCTTCCGCCAGGTGCGCGTCGGCCAGCACGGCCGCCCCTTCGAGCTGCTCAAGTTCCGCAGCATGCGCGCGGACGCCGAGGCCGACGGGCGCCCGCGCTGGGCGAGCCGCGACGACCCGCGCATCACCCGCGTCGGCCGCCTCCTGCGCAAGGCGCGCATCGACGAGCTGCCGCAGCTCGTCAACGTGCTGCGCGGCGAGATGAGCTTCGTCGGCCCGCGCCCGGAGCGGCCGGAGTTCGTGCGCGAGCTCGCCGCGCGCATCCCGTACTACAACGAGCGCCATCGCGTGAAGCCCGGCATCACGGGCTGGGCGCAGATCTGCTACGGCTACACCGACAGCGAGCGCGACGCGCGCGAGAAGCTCGAGTACGACCTCTACTACGTGAAGAACTACAGCCTGCTCTTCGATCTCTACGTCATCCTGCGCACCGTGGAGGTGGTGCTGTGGGGCCGTGGGGCCCACTGAGGGAGCCATGGCCGGCATGCTGACCCCGGCGCTGGTGAGCCACGGCCTCGCGGCCGCGGCCTACCTCGCGCTGGCGGGCGTGCTCGCGGCGGGCTGGCGCGGCCGCCAGGCCGGGGCCTGGCTCATCGCCGCCGCCGCCGCCACGGCATTGTGGGGCGCGGCGCTCGCCGCCCACGCCGCCTGGCGGCCCGCGGCGCTGC